>JBKBSR010000058.1:0-12407 GCA_046291055.1 Roseococcus sp. | reverse complement strand
GCTCCACGGCGCTGCTCGCCTGGCTCGCCGCCGCGCCGGGCGAGCTCGCCGCCGTCATCGCCTTCTACCCGGGCTGCGGGCCGCTCAGCATCGGCCGGCCGGAGCCCGGGCCGGGCCGCGCGCCGCTGCTGATGCTGCTGGGCGCGGAGGATGACTGGACGCCGCCCGAGCCCTGCCTCGCCCTCGCCGCCCGCGCGCCGGAGGCCGCCACCGCCCGCCTGCTGCCCGGCGCCCATCACGGCTTCGACATGCTGGGCGGGCCGCTCCGGGCCTGGCTGCTGCCCAACGGGCGGCGCGTGCATCTGGGCCCCGAGCCGGCGGCGCGCGAGGCCGCCCGGGCCGCGCTGCCCGCCTTCCTGGCGCGCCACGCCGGCACGCCGTGAGGGGGGGCCATGACGCGGGCGCGATACCCGGCCCCGCGCCCGTCATGGTAAGCGCCCGCGCATGATCATCGCCCTCGGCTCCGACCACGCCGGCCTGCCGCTCAAGCAGGCCCTCGCCGCCGCGCTGGAGGCGGGCGGCCATGCGCTGCTCGACCTCGGCACGCACGGCGCCGAAAGCGTGGACTACCCCGATTTCGCCCATGCCGTGGCGGCGCGGGTGGCCGCGGGCGAGGCGGCCTTCGGCGTGCTGGTCTGCGGCACCGGCATCGGCATGGCCATCGCCGCCAACCGCCACCCGGCCATCCGCGCCGCCGTGCTGCACTCGGCCACCGAGGCGCGGCTGACGCGGGCGCACAACGACGCCAACATCGCCTGCTTCGGCGCCCGCACCACGGGGGTGGAGGTGGCGCTCGACGCGCTGGCCGCCTTCCTCGCCACGCCCTTCGAGGGCGGCCGCCACGCCCGGCGCCTCGCCAAGCTCGCCCCCGGCGCGGCGGGCTGATCCCCTCTGTCCCCCCGCGGCGCGGCCCGTGCTAAGCCTGCCGCGACCGGAAAGGCCCCGCCCATGAACGAGAGCACCGCCCGCTTCCTCCCCGCCCGCTTCTTCCAGGCCGGCGTGGCCGAAAGCGACCCCGAGCTCGCCGCCGCCATCGCGCGGGAGCTGACGCGCCAGCAGGACGGCATCGAGCTCATCGCCTCCGAGAACATCGTCAGCCGCGCCGTGCTCGAGGCGCAGGGCAGCGTGCTGACGAACAAGTACGCCGAGGGCTATCCCGGCCGCCGCTACTACGGCGGCTGCGAGTTCGTGGACGTGGCGGAGACGCTCGCCATCGAGCGCGCGAAGCAGCTCTTCGGCTGCGCCTTCGCCAATGTGCAGCCGCACTCGGGCGCCAGCGCCAACATCGCGGTGTTCTTCGCCCTGCTCCAGCCGGGCGACAGCTTCCTGGCGATGGACCTCGCCGCCGGCGGGCACCTGACGCATGGCGCGCCGGTGAACTATTCCGGCAAGTGGTTCCGCCCCATCAGCTACGGCGTGCGCGCCGAGGACGGGCTGCTCGATTACGAGGCGATGGAGCGGCTGGCGCGCGCGCACCGGCCGAAGCTGATCATCGCGGGCGGCTCCGCCTATTCGCGCGAGATCGACTTCGCGCGCTTCCGCGCCGTGGCCGACGAGATCGGCGCCTTCCTGATGGTGGACATGGCGCATTACGCGGGGCTCGTGGCGGCCGGGGCCTATCCCTCGCCCGTGCCGCACGCGCATGTGACGACGACGACCACCCACAAGACCCTGCGCGGCCCGCGCGGCGGGCTGATCCTGACGAACGACGAGGCCATCGCGAAGAAGATCAACAGCGCGATGTTCCCGGGGCTGCAGGGCGGGCCGCTGATGCACGTCATCGCCGCCAAGGCGGTGGCCTTCGGCGAGGCGCTGCGCCCCGAGTTCCGCGCCTATGCGCGGCAGGTGGTGGCGAACGCCCGCGCGCTGGCCGATGAGCTGGTGAAGGGGGGGCTGGCCATCGTCTCGGGCGGCACGGACAGCCACCTCATGCTGGTGGACCTGCGCCCCAAGGGGCTGACGGGCAAGGCGGCCGAGGCGGCGCTGGGGCGCGCGCACCTCACCTGCAACAAGAACGCCATCCCCTTCGACCCGGAGAAGCCCATGGTGACCTCGGGCATCCGGCTCGGCACGCCGGCCGGCACCACGCGCGGCTTCGCAGAGGCCGAGTTCCGCGAGGTGGGGCGGCTGATCGTGCGCGTGCTGGACGGGCTGCAGCAGGCCAACAGCCCCGAGGCGAACAGCGCGGTGGAGCAGGCGGTGGCGAAGGAGGTGCTCGCCCTGTGCCAGCGCTTCCCGATCTATTGACGCCTTCGAACGCCAGGCGCGGCCTCCGGCCGCTTGGCTTCGCGCCGCCGCGGGCGCACTAGTGGCGCGGTTGGTCTGGGCGCGGCGGCCGCTTTGCGGCCGCATTCTCGGGGGGCGGTTCGCACCGCCCTAGGTTGCGCCGGTTGGGAGGTTGCTCTTTGCGCTGCCCCTATTGCGGGAACGAGGACACCCAGGTGAAGGACAGCCGCCCCTCCGAGGACGGCGCCTCCATCCGCCGCCGCCGCTTCTGCGCCGCCTGCGGCAACCGCTTCACCACCTTCGAGCGCATCCAGCTCAAGGAACTCACGGTGCTGAAGTCCGACGGGCGGCGGGTGCCCTTCGACCGCGACAAGCTGGTGAAATCCATCACCATCGCCTGCCGCAAGCGGCCGGTGGAGGAGGAGCGCATCGAGCGGATCGTCAACGGCATCCAGCGCCGCCTCGAGATGGAGGCGGAGACGGAAATCCCCTCGCGCCGCATCGGCGAGATGGTGATGGAGGCGCTGAAGGGCGTGGACGAGGTGGCCTATGTGCGCTTCGCCTCGGTCTATCAGAACTTCACCGAGGCGAAGGATTTCGGGGCCTTCCTGAGCGGCCTCGAAAAGCCCTGACCGTGGGGGCGGAGGAGGACGCGGCGCAGATGCGCACCGCCCTGCGCCTCGCGGCGCGAGGGCTCGGCAACACCTGGCCCAATCCGGCGGTGGGCTGCGTGCTGGTGAAGGAGGGGCGCGTGATCGCCCGCGGCTGGACCCGGCCCGGCGGCCGCCCGCACGCCGAGGCCGTGGCGCTGGAACGCGCCGGCGAGGCGGCGGCCGGCGCCACCGCCTATGTCACGCTCGAACCCTGCTCGCACCACGGCCGCACGCCCCCCTGCTGCGACGCGCTGATCCGCGCCGGGGTGGCGCGGGTGGTGGTGGCCATGCGCGACCCGGACCCGCGCGTGGACGGGCGCGGCCTCGCGCGGCTCGCCGCCGCCGGGATCGCGGTCGAGGAAGGGCTGCTGGGCGAGGAGGCGGCGCGGCTCAACGCGGGCTTCCTCAAGCGCATCCTCGAGGGGCGGCCGCTCGTCACGCTCAAGCTCGCGGCCACGCTGGATGGGCGCATCGCCACCGCCACCGGGGAAAGCCGCTGGATCACGGGCGAGGCGGCGCGCCGCGCCGTGCATGCGCTGCGGGCCCGTCACGACGCGGTGCTGGTGGGCAGCGGCACGGTGCTGGCCGATGACCCGGACCTCACCGTGCGGCTGCCCGGCCTCGACCCCGTGCCGCTGCTGCGCGTGGTGGCGGATGCGCGGCTGCGCACCCCCCTCTCGGCGCGGCTCCTCGCCACCGCCAGGCAGCACCCCACCTGGCTGCTGACCGGCACGGGGCATCGCCCCGCCGCGCTCGCGCCCTATATCCGCGCGGGGGCGGAGGTGGTGACCATCCGCCGCGCCCCCGGCGGCGGGCTGCTGCCGCGCGCCATGCTGGCCGCCCTCGCCCAGCGCGGCGTGACGCGGCTGCTGGTCGAGGGCGGCGCGGGGCTCGCGGCGGCGATGCTCAGGGCGGGGCTTGTGGACCGGCTCGTCTGGTTCCATGCCCCGGGCGTGATGGGCGCCGAGGGCCTGCCGGGGGTGGGCCCGCTCGGGGTCGCCGCGCTCGCGCGCATGCCGCGCTTCCGGCTGGCGGCGAGCACCATGCTGGGCGAGGACGTGATGAGCGAATACGCGAAGGAAGAGGGCTGATGTTCACCGGCATCGTCACCGCGCTCGGCACCCTGCGCGAGGTGCAGCCCCTCGGCGAGGGGCACGACATGCGCCTCGTCATCGGCGTCGCGCCCGGGTTCCTCGAGGGCGCGGCGCTGGGCTGCTCCATCGCCTGCTCGGGCGTCTGCCTCACGGCGGTGGAGCTCTCGGCCGATAGTTTCGCGGTGGACGCGAGCGCCGAGACCCTCTCGCGCACCACGCTCGGCGCCTGGCGGCCCGGCCGGCGGGTGAACCTGGAGCGCAGCCTTCGGCTGGGCGACGAGCTGGGCGGGCACCTCGTCTCCGGCCATGTGGACGGGGTGGGCGAGGTGCTCTCCGCCACGCCGGAGAACGCCTCGGTGCGCTGGCGCTTCCGCGCGCCGGCGGCGCTGGCGCCGCACATCGCGGTGAAGGGCAGCATCGCGGTGGATGGGGTGTCCCTCACCGTGAACGAGGTTGACGGGGCCGAGTTCGGGGTCAACATCATCCCCCACACCGCCGCCGTCACCAGCTTCGGCACCCTGCAGCCGGGCGATGCGGTGAACATCGAGATCGACACGCTCGCCCGCTACGTGGCGCGCCTGATGGAGTTCCGCGCGTGAGCGTCAATCCCGTCACGACCAGCTTCCACGAGTTCATCTCGCCCCCCGAGGAGCTGCTGGAGGAGGCCCGCCGCGGCCGCATGTTCGTCCTGGTGGACGACGAGGACCGCGAGAACGAGGGCGACCTCGTCATCCCCGCGCAGTTCGCCACGCCGGATGCGATCAACTTCATGGCCCGCCACGCGCGGGGCCTGATCTGCCTCGCGCTGACCCGCGCGCGGGTGGAGCAGCTCGGCCTGCCGCTGATGGCGCAGTCCAACGGCACGCGGCACCAGACGGCCTTCACCGTCTCCATCGAGGCGCGCGAGGGCGTGACCACGGGGATTTCCGCGGCCGACCGCGCACGCACCATCGCGGTCGCCATCAACCCGGAGCTGGGGCGCGAGCACCTCGTCACCCCCGGCCATGTGTTCCCCCTGGTGGCGCGCGACGGCGGCACGCTGGTGCGCGCGGGCCACACCGAGGCGGCGGTGGATTTCGCGCGGCTCGCGGGCCTCAACCCCTCGGGCGTGATCTGCGAGATCATGAACGACGACGGCACCATGGCGCGCCTGCCCGATCTCGTGACCTTCGCGCAGCGCCACGGCCTCAAGCTCGGCACCATCGCGGATCTGATCGCGCATCGCCGCCGCACCGAGCGGCTGGTGAGCCGCGTGGAGGAGGGCGACATCCGCCACGCCATCGGCGGCGACTGGCGCGTGGTGGTCTATGAGTCCTCGCTCGAGCGGGGCGAGCATGTGGCGCTCGTGAAGGGCGATCCCTCCTCGCCCGGCCCGGTGCTGACGCGCATGCATGCGGGGAATGTGCTGAACGACCTGGTCGGGGGCCGGACGCTGTTCGAGCTGCACGCCGCGATGGAGGCGATCGCGGCCGAGGGGCGCGGCGTGGTGGTGATCCTGCGCGACTGGCGGCGCGACGGCATCTCCCAGCAGGTGCGCCAGGCGCGCGAGGCGCCGAGCCAGCCCCTGCTGCGCGACTACGGCATCGGCGCGCAGATCCTGGCCGATCTCGGCGTCTCCGAGATCATCCGCCTCTCCAACCACCCCCGCCCGCTGGTGGGGCTGGAGGGCTGGGGGCTGCGCGTCGTCGAGACGCGCCCGCTGGCCGGCGAGAAGCTGCGCTGAGATGTCCACCGCCGACGCGCCCGAACGGGCGACCCCGCGCTTCGAGGGCGCGCCCCCGCGCCTGCTGCTGATCCAGGCCCCCTATTACGCCGAGGTCGTGGGCGGCATGCGCCGCGGCGCGGAGCGCGTGGCCGCCGAGGCGGGCGCGAGCCTCGAGCTGGCGGAGGTGGCCGGCGCCTATGAGCTGCCCGCCGCGCTGCGCATGGCCATCCAGGCCGCGCGCGGCTGGGACGGCTATGTCCTGCTGGGCTGCGTGGTGAAGGGCGAGACCGACCACTACGACCACATCTGCCGCGAGGCGATGGCGGGGGTGATGTCCATCACCGCCGCCACCGGCGCGGCGGTGGGCTGCGGGCTGCTGACGGTGCACACCCTGGCGCAGGCCGAGGCCCGCGCGCGCGATGACGGCTTCAACAAGGGCGCCGAGGCCGCGCAGGCGGCGCTGATGCAGGTGGCGCTGCGCCGCCGCTGGGGGCTCGGATGAAGCCCAGGCCCGCCGCCGGCCAGGCCCGCCCGCGCACCGGCGCGCGCGTGGCCGCCGTGCAGGCCCTTTTCCAGGCCGAGCAGACGGGCGAGAGCCCCGAGGCGGTGCTCGAGCAGTTCCTGCGCCACCGCATCGGGGCCGCTCCCGGCGAGCAGGGCTTCGAGGACGGGCGGGTGGAGGAGGCGGACACCGCCCTCTTCGCCCGCGTGGTGCGCGCCGCCGCCACCCGGCCCGAGGATCTCGACCAGGTGATCGCGGGCCATCTGGCCGCCGGCTGGGCGATGGGCCGGCTCGACCCCGTGCTGCGCGCCATCCTGCGCGCCGCGGGGGCGGAGCTGCGCGACCTCGGCGGCCCGCCCGCGCGCGTCGTGATCAAGGAGTACATGGACATCGCCCATGGCTTCTTCGGCGGCGAGGAGCCGCGCTTCTGCAACGGCGTGCTGGACGCGATGGCGCGCAGCCTGCGCGCGGAGGAGTTCCACAAGGGGTGAGCCTGCCCCCGGAGTTCGCCGCCATCGCGCGGCATTTCCGCCCGCTCGCAGGCGAGGGCGCGCTCGGCCTCGCCGATGACGCCGCGCTGCTGACGCCACCGCCCGGCTGCGAGCTGGTGCTGGCCGCCGACGCCATGGTGGCCGGCGTGCACTTCCTGGCCGATGACCCGCCCGAGAGCATCGGCCGCAAGCTGCTGCGCGTGAACCTCTCCGACCTCGCCGCCATGGGAGCGGCGCCGCTCGGCTACCTGATGACGGTGGCGCTGCCGCGCGGGCTGCCCGAGGCTTGGCTCGCCGGCTTCGCCGCCGGGCTCGCGGAGGACCAGGAGCGCTTCGGCCTTCAGGTGCTGGGGGGCGACACGGTCTCCACCACCGGGCCCGTCACGCTCTCGCTCACCATTCTCGGCACGGTCCCGCCCGGGGGGGCGCTGCGCCGGGTGGGCGCGCGGCCGGGCGATGCGATCTGGGTCAGCGGGCGCATCGGCGATGGATGGCTCGGCCTGCGCGCCGCGCGCGGCGAATGGCCGGACCCCACGGGCGCGCTCGCCGCGCGCTACCGCCTGCCGGAGCCGCGCCTCGCCCTCGGCCGGGCGCTGCGGGGCCTCGCCCATGCCTGCATGGATGTCTCGGACGGGCTGCTGCAGGATCTCTCGCACCTCTGCCGCGCGGGCGGCGTGGCGGCGGAGGTGGAGGCGGCGCTGATCCCCGTCTCCGACGCCGCCGCGCCCGTCGCCGCGCTCGCCACCGGCGGGGACGACTACGAGCTGCTCTTCGCCGCCGCGCCCGGGGCGGAGGAGGCGGTCCTCGCCGCCGCCGCCACCGCCGCCACGCCGGTGACGCGGATCGGCCGCTTCACGGCCGCCCCCCCGCGTGTGACGCTGCGCGGGCCGGGCGGCGAGGACATCACGCCCGAACGCCTGGGTTGGAGCCATCTGTGACCGCGACGCAAAGCCCCGCCGATGAGCGGCGCATGAAGGCGACCGTCTGGCGCCTGTTCTTCTGCCAGGCGCTGATCAACGCCACCATGGTGGGCCAGGTGGCCATGGGCGCGCTGATCGGCCACTCCCTCTCGGGCGACCAGGCGCTGGCCACCCTGCCCATGGCGGTGCAGATGACGGCGGTGATGGCGGCCTCCATCCCGGCCTCCATGATCTTCGGCCGCTATGGCCGGCGCACGGGCTTCCTGATCGGCGCGCTGCTCTCGCTCCTCGGCTCGCTCACCTTCGCGGCCGGCGTCTGGTTCCAGGATTTCCGGCTCTACAACCTCGGCGCGGTCTTCGCCGGCGGCGGCTGGGGCATCGGGCAGCACTACCGCTTCGCCGCGGCCGAGGCGGCGCCCCCGGCCTGGCGGCCGCGCGCCATCTCGCTGGTGATGGCGGGGCCCATCCTCTCGGCCCTGTTCGGGCCGGAGATCGTGAAGCACAGCTACGACCTCTTCGCGCCGACGCTCTTCCTCGGCACCTATCTCGTGCTGGCGCTGCTGCCGCTGATCGGCATGGTGCTGCTCTCGGGCCTCGATCTGCCGCCGCCGCCGCCGCGCACGGGGGCGCGCACCCCGATCCCCGAGATCCTGCGCCGGCCGGCCTTCGTGGCCGCAGCGGTGGCGGGGCTCGTGGCCTATGGCACCATGAATCTCGCCATGACGGCGACCCCGCTCGAGATGATGCTCTGCGGCTTCTCGGTGGGCGCGGCGGCGACGGTGATCCAGGCCCATTCGCTGGCCATGTTCGCGCCGGGCTTCGTCACGGGTCATCTCATCACGCGCTTCGGGGTGATGCGCGTCATCGTCGCGGGGGCGGCGCTGACGGCGGCCTGCGTGGCGGTGGCGCTGCTGGGGCGGGAGTTCTGGCACTTCATCGTGGCGCTGACGCTGCTCGGCGTGGGGTGGAACTTCATGTTCGTGGGCGCGACCACGCTGCTCGCCACCAGCCATGCGCCCGAGGAACGGGTGCGCGCCCAGGCGGCGAACGAGGTCATCGTGTTCGGCACCGTCGCCTGCACCGCCTTCCTCTCGGGCTTCGTCCACCACCGCTACGGCTGGGAGGTGCTGAACCTCACCCTGCTGCCGCCGCTCGCCGTGGCGGTGGCGCTGCTGGCCTGGCAGCGCCTGCGCATGGGGCGGGTGCAGCCCGCCGAGTAGCCGCCGCCAGGTTCGGGCGGCCGAACGCGGCGCGGCCGCCCTGTTCGGGATTCCGGACAGGGCGCGCGGGCACGGGGCGGAGGGCCGCGCCCCGCGGCGTGGCACGGCTCTTGCCAAGCAGGCGGCGTGATCGCCCTGCCCCTCCTCGTCGCGCTGCCCTTCCTCGCCATCCCGCTGGTGGCGCTCGGCCTGCGCGCGCGGCCCGCCGCGGCGCCCCTTCTGGCGCTGCTGCCGGCCGGCCTGTTCCTCGCGCTGCTCGCGCTTCCTCCGGGCGCGGCCTTCACCGCCGAGCGCATCCCCTCCCTCGGCCTCGAAACCTCCTTCCGGCTCGACGGCCTCTCGCGCCTGATGGCGCTGCTCATCACGGGCATCGGCGCGGGGATCTTCCTCTACGCCTCGGCCTATCTGAAGGGGCATCCGGCGCTGCACCGCTTCCTCGCGGTGCTGACGCTGTTCATGGGCGCGATGCTCGGCGCCGTGCTGGCCGATGACCTATTCAGCCTCTTCGTGTTCTGGGAGCTGACGAGCCTCGCCTCCTTCATGCTCATCGGCTTCGATCACGAGCGCGCGGCCGCGCGCAAGGCGGCGCAGCAGGGGCTGATGGTGACGGTGGCGGGCGGGCTCGCCATGCTCGCGGGCTTCCTGCTGCTCGCCTCGGCGGCGGGCAGCACGCGCATCTCGCTCATCCTCGAGCAGGCCGGGGCGCTCGCGGTCCATCCCTTCGCGCCCTGGATCATCCTGCTGGTGGCGGGCGGCTGCTTCGCCAAGAGCGCGCAATGGCCGCTGCATTTCTGGCTGCCTAACGCCATGGCCGCGCCGGCGCCCGTCTCGGCCTACCTGCATTCCGCGACGATGGTGAAGCTCGGCGTCTATCTGCTGGCGCGGCTCAATCCGGCCTTCCAGGAGGCGGTGCTCTGGCAGGGTCTGCTGACCGGCGCGGGCGGGCTGACCATGCTGACCGGCGCGCTGCTCGCGCTGCGCGAGCGCGACCTCAAGCGCAAGCTCGCCTGGTCCACAGTGGTCGCGCTCGGCACGCTGGTGACGCTGATCGGGCTGGAGGAGCCGCTCTCCGCCACCGCCGCCGTGGTGTTCCTGCTGGTGCACGCGCTCTACAAGGCGAGCCTCTTCCTCATCTCGGGCATCGTGGACAAGAAGGCGGGCACGCGCGATGCGCTGGTGCTGCGGGGGCTGGCGCGCGCCATGCCGCTCACCGCGCTGGCGGCGGCGCTGGCGGGGCTCTCCATGGCCGGCGCGCCGGGCTTCATCGGCGCCTTCGCGAAGGACCTGCTCTTCACCGTGCAGCTCGGCGTGCCGGGGCTGCTGCCCGCCATCGCGCTGGCGGTGAACGCGGCCATGGTGGTGGTGGCGGGCGTGGTGGCCGCGCGCCCCTTCATGGGCCGCCCCATGGAGGCCGACCGCGAGGTGAAGGAGCCGCCGCTCGCCATGCTCGCCCCGCCATTGCTGCTCGCCCTCCTCGGGCTGCTGTTCGGCCTGCTGCCCGGGCCCATCTCGGCCGCGCTGATCGAGCCCGCGGCGGGCGCGATCCTGGGCCGGCCGACGGGCGTGGCGCTGGGCGAGAAGCAGGGCGATGAGCTGGTGCTGCTGCTCTCCTTCGCCGCGCTGGGCGTGGGCGTCGTGATGTATCTCGGCTGGAGCCGGCTGCAGCCGCGCCTCGCGGGGCAGGAATGGCTCGACCGCTACGGGCCGGACAGCGCCTATGGCGAGGTGCTGCGCGCCGTCTCGCGCACGGCGGTGGCGGTGACGCGGCGCGTGCAGCCGGGCAGCCTGCGGCGCTACCTCTCGCTCACGCTGCTGATCGTCTTCGGCGGGGCGGGGCTGGTGCTCGTTCTGGCCGGCGGGCTCGCCATCCCCGGCCAGGCGGCGCCGGTGCGGGTGGAGCAGGCGCTGCTCGTGCTGCTGATCGCCGCGGGCGCGGCGGCGGCGGCGCTGATGCGCGATCTGTTCGCGCAGGTGATGGGCGCGGCCCTGGTGGGCTTCGGCGCGGGGCTGCTGTTCCTCACCCTCGGCGCGCCCGATCTCGCCTTCACCCAGTTCACGGTGGAGGTGATCGCGGTAGTGCTGCTCGTCGCCATCCTCGCCCGCCTGCCCTTCCGCGCGCTGGACGCGCGCCGCGCGGCCGAGCGGCGAAACGACGCGATCGTCGCCGGCGTGGTCGGCGTGGTGGGCGTGGCGGTGATGCTGGCCATGCTCTCCGTGCCCTTCGACACGCGCATCCCCGACTGGATGGGCCAGGCCGCGGTGCCGGAGGCGAAGGGGCGCAACGTGGTCAACGTCGTGATCGTGGATTTCCGCGCGCTCGACACGCTGGGCGAGATCGCGGTGCTGCTCATCGCCGCGCTCGCCGCCGCGGCGCTGCTGGCGAAGCGCGGCGGACGGAGAGAGCCGTGAAGGAGAGCCTGATCCTGCGCAGCTCGGCGCGCTACGTGCTCTGGACGAGCCTGGCCGTCTCGCTCTTCATCCTGCTGCGCGGGCACAACGAGCCGGGCGGGGGCTTCATCGGCGGCCTGGTGGGCGCGCTGGGCTTCGTCTTCCACGCGCTGGCGCTGGGCCAGGGCGCGACGCGGCGCGTGCTGCGGCTCGATCCCCTCGCCTGGGCGGGGCTCGGCCTGCTCGCCGCGGCGCTGGCGGGGCTGCCCGCCCTGCTGCACCACGGCGAGCCCTTCCTGACCCAGCAATGGCTCGCCGGCACGCCCGTCGGCACGGCGCTGCTGTTCGATCTCGGCGTCTATCTCGTGGTGGTGGGCTTCGCCCTCGCCTTCGTCCTGCCCTTCCTGGAGGAGTGAGCCCGTGCGCGCGCCAGATTCTCCCCGCACGGGGCGCTGAGCCATGGAAATCCTGCTCGCCCTGCTCTTCGGCGTGCTGCTCGCGGGCGCGGTGCATCTGCTGCTCGCGCGCTCGCTGCCGCGCGTGATCCTGGGGCTGCTGCTGCTCGGCAACGCGGCCAACATCGCCATCCTCGCGGGGGGGCGCGTGCTGGGCACCGCGCCGCCGCTCGTTTCGCCCGGCGCGCAGGCGCTGGCCGCCGGCGCCGCCAACCCGCTGCCGCAGGCGCTGGTGCTCACGGCCATCGTCATCTCCTTCGGGCTGACGGCCTTCGTCATGGTGCTCGCCTGGGCCGTCTGGAAGGGCGAGGCGGTGGTGGACGCGGAGGTCACAGACATCGACCTGTCGAGCGATCCACCCGAGGCGACGATCGAAGCCTGCCTTGATGACAGCGACTACCAGCTGGTATATCGCGACGACGACGAGCCAGTGCCGGACACTTCACCTGGCGGAAGATACTCGGTCACCAGCACCGCAATGAGTGACACCGACGACCGTTGGTACATAGTCCAGTTTGAAGCACATTGGGATGAGTCATGCTGAGTCAACTGCCGATACGAGGCTTGCTTATAGCGCTCGCGGTGCTTCTCGAAGATGTCCTTCAAGCGGTCGCTCGGTCCGGAATAGTATCCGAAGACGAACGCAGGGCGGTACAGCGGCCGTCCCTCGCTATCCTCCTCCATGAAGCGCTTGCGTGAGAGCTCCCGGTAGGTCCGTCCGGAGCGTTCCTTGAAACGGAATTGGGGGTGCTG
>JBKBSR010000412.1:0-2324 GCA_046291055.1 Roseococcus sp. | reverse complement strand
AGGGCGGCTACCGCCTCGGCGCCGCCCCCGCCGCCGATCAGACGCCGCCCGATCAGGCGAACTGGGCCGGGCGCGGCACGTAGAGGAAGCCCTCGCCATCCCGGATGATCCGGCCGAAGCCGGGCCAGGGCACATGCACGCCGCCCATCAGGATGCGCTCCTCGGCCAGCATGGTCAGGGTGCGCACGCGGCTCTCGGCGCCCATCACCGGGTCCACGTCCACGCCGACGCGCCACCGCGGCCGGGCGAGCTGGATCACCATCTGATGCGCGATGTCGCCCCAGATCAGGATGGACTGGTTCTGGCTCGTGACGCGGAAGCTGACATGGCCCGGCGTGTGGCCGGGCGCGGGCTCCATGAAGACGCCCGGGATCACCTCCAGCCCCTGGCGCATCTCCACCGTGCGGATGCGGCCCGGATAGGGGCGGATGGCGCGGCGCGCCGCCTCGATGAAGCGCTGGCCCTGGGGCACGCGGCTTTCCATCGCCGGGTCGGTCCAGAACTGGTGGTCGATCTGCGTGACCACCACCTCGGCGTTGGGGAAGTTGCGCGTCGTGCCGTCGTAGCTGAGGCCGAGCGCGTGCTCGGGGTGGATGTGCGTCAGCAGCACCGTGTCCACCTGCTCAGGCGTGTAGCCGGAGGCGCGCAGCGCATCCAGCGTCTGGCCGGTGGTGGGGATGAAGCTCGAATGTCCGCCGCAGTCGATCAGCGCCAGGTTGCGGCCCGTGTTGAGCAGATAGGCGCCCACCGGCTGGTGCAGCCCCGCCTCGATGGCGAAGGCGCGCTCGCGCAGCGGGGCGATCTCGGCCGGGGTGCTGTCGGGGAAGAAGTTCTGGATGTTCGCGTTGGTGCCCTGCATGCCGCCATCGAGCAGGGTGGTCACCTCCACATCGCCCACCTTGAGGCGGTGGAAGCGCGGCGGCATCGGCCCGCGCTGCGGCGGCACCCCGTTGGCCAGCGCCTCGCCGGGCAGGGCGGCCAGGGTGGCGGCGCCCGCGGCGCCGAGCAGCGCGGCGCGGCGGGCGAAGGACAGCGTGCTCTCGTTCATGAGGACCGTCTCCCGTTGCGGTGGCGCAAGTTCTACTGTGGCGGTCGGGAAATGTCAGCCCGTTCATCTTGTAACCATGTGTGACATCATCGCGTGTCGCCGGCAGGGAGCCGCCCCATGAAGGCCGTCGCCTACCGCCATTGCCGCCCACTCTCCGAGCCCGACGCGCTGGAGGATGTGGCGCTGCCCGCCCCGCCCGCTCCGCAGGGGCGCGACCTGCGCGTGCGGGTCGAGGCCGTCTCGGTGAATCCGGTGGACGCGAAGCTGCGCGCCAAGGCCGACCCGGGCGGCGAGCCGCGCGTGCTCGGCTTCGACGGCGCGGGCGTGGTGGAAAGCGCGGGACCGGACTGCACCCTCTTCCGCCCCGGCGACCGCGTGGTGTGGGCCGGCGTGCCCAACCGCCCGGGCAGCAACGCCGAACTCCAGCTCGTGGACGAGCGCATCGTGGGGCGCATGGCGCGCTCCCTTTCCTTCGCCGCGGCGGCCGCCCTGCCGTTGACCACGCTCACCGCCTACGAGGCGCTCTTCGACCGGCTGCGCATCCCGCGCGCCACGCTCAGGCAGGGCGAGGCGGTGCTGATCCTTGGCGGAGCGGGCGGGGTGGGCTCCATGGCGGTGCAGCTCGCCGCGCGGCTCACGGGGCTCTCGGTCATCGCCACCGCCTCCCGCCCCGAGAGCGCGGCCTGGTGCCGGGAGCTCGGCGCGCAGCACGTGCTGGACCATGCGGGGGATCTCGTCGCGCAGGCGAAGGCGCTGGGGCTTTCGGTGCCCTACATCTTCTCGACCACGCAGACGGCGCGGCACTGGCCCGCGCTGTGCGAAATCCTGGCGCCCCAGGGCATGATCTGCGCCATAGACGAGGCCCCGGGCCTCGACATCGCCCGGCTGCGGGCCAAATCCGCCGGCTTCCACTGGGAGGGGATGTTCGCCCGCGCCCTGTTCCGCACCGCCGACATGGCGCGCCAGCACGAGATCCTGAACGAGCTGGCCGATCTGCTGGAGGCGGGGGCGCTGCGCTCCACCCTGACCCGGAACCTGGGCCGCATCTGCGCCGCGAGCCTCCTCGCCGGCCATGCGCTGGTGGAGGAGGGGCGGATGATCGGCAAGGCGGTGGCCGAGGGCTGGCCGGATTGACCCTGCCCGTCGAGGAGGCGCTGCCCGCCCTGCGCGCCGCGCTGGCCGAGGGCGCGACCGCCGTGCTGGTCGCGCCCCCCGGCGCGGGCAAGACCACGCGCGTCCCGCTCGCGCTGCTGGAGGAGCCCTGGGCGCGCGAGGG
>JBKBSR010000411.1:0-2328 GCA_046291055.1 Roseococcus sp. | reverse complement strand
TGCATCTTCAGCGCGCGGATGGTGGCGACGATCACGCAGGCGTCGGGCGAGAGCCCGGCGAGGCGGCACTTGATGTCGAGGAACTTCTCCGCGCCCAGATCCGCGCCGAAGCCGGCCTCCGTCACCACCACCTCCGAGAGGTGCAGCGCGAGCTTCGTCGCCATCACGCTGTTGCAGCCATGCGCGATGTTGGCGAAAGGCCCGCCATGCACCAGCGCGGGCGTCCCCGCCAGCGTCTGCACCAGGTTGGGGGCCATGGCGTCGCGCAGCAGCGCCGCCATCGCGCCATCGGCCTTGAGATCGGCCGCCGTGACGGGCTGGCGCGCGCGCGTCTCGGCGACGATGATGCGCGCGAGCCGCGCCTGCAGGTCCGCCAGATCCTCGGCGAGGCAGAAGGCGGCCATCACCTCGCTCGCCACCACGATGTCGAAGCCGTCCTCGCGCGGGAAGCCGTTGCCCGTCCCGCCCAGCGAGTGCACCACATGGCGCAGCGCGCGGTCGTTTATGTCGATGGCGCGCCGCCAGGAGACGCGCCGCGCGTCGATGCCCAGCGCATTGCCCCAGTGGATGTGGTTGTCGAGCATCGCGGCCAGCAGGTTGTTGGCCGCGGTGATGGCGTGGAAATCCCCGGTGAAGTGGAGGTTGATGTCCTCCATCGGCACCACCTGCGCGTGCCCGCCGCCGGTCGCGCCCCCCTTCACGCCGAAGCAGGGGCCGAGCGAGGGCTCGCGCAGCGCGATCATGGCGCGCACGCCGATGCGGTTCAGCGCGTCGCCCAGCCCCACCGTGGTGGTGCTCTTGCCCTCGCCCGCCGGGGTGGGGTTGATGCCGGTGACGAGAACGAGCCGCCCGCGCGGGCGTTCGCGCCGCACCCGCGCCGCGAAGTCCAGCGCCACCTTCGCCTTGAACTTGCCGTAGGGCTCCAGCGCCTCCTCGGGGATGCCCGCGCGCTGGGCGATCTCCCGGATGGGCTGCAGCGTGGCGGCGCGCGCGATCTCGAGGTCGATGGACATGTCCCCTCCGGCTCCCTTTCCCGGCCGGGCATGGCACCGCGCGCGGCGATGGACAAGGCCGGGTGGGTCTGGTGTGCTGCCGCGCAACATGAGCGAGCACGCATCACCCCCCGCCTGGCATGCCATGAGCGGGGCCGAGGCGCTGGCGCGGCTCGGCGCGCGCCCCGAGGGGCTGAGTGCGGCCGAGGCCGCCGAACGCCTGGCCCGCCACGGCGCGAACCGCCTGCCCGAGCCGCCGCGCCCCGGCCCCTTGCGCCGCTTCGCCGCGCAGTTCGGCAGCCTGCTCGTGCAGGTGCTGCTGGGCGCGGCGGTGGTGGCGCTGCTGCTCGGCCACCCGCTGGACGCCGTGGTGATCCTGCTCGTGGTGCTGGCCAACGCCGCGATCGGCTTCGTGCAGGAAGGCCGGGCGGAGCGCGCGCTGGCCGCCATCCAGGGGCTGCTCGCGCCGCGCGCCGCGGTGCTGCGCGAGGGGCGCAGGATCAGCCTCGACGCGGCCGATCTCGTGCCCGGCGACATCGTGCTGCTCGAGGCCGGCGACCGCGTGCCGGCCGATCTGCGCCTGCTCGAGGCGCCGGGGCTGCGGGTGGACGAGGCGGCGCTGACGGGCGAGAGCGTGCCCGTCTCCAAGACCGCCGAGGCCGCCGCCCCCGAGGCGCCGCTGGCCGCCCGCCCCGGCATGGCCTATGCCGGCACCCTGGCTGCGGCGGGGGCGGGGCGCGGCGTGGTGGTCGCCACCGGCGCGGACACGGAACTGGGGCGCATCGGCGCGCTGGTCGCCGGGGTGGGGGAGACCAAGACGCCGCTGCTGCGCCGGCTGGACGCCTTCGGCACGCGGCTGACCTTCGCCATCCTCGGCGCCTCGGCGGTGGTGTTCCTGCTCGCCTGGGCGCTGCGCGGCTGGGAGGCGGGCGAGGCCTTCCTCGCCGTCATCGGCCTTGCGGTCGCGGCCATCCCCGAAGGCCTGCCGGCCGTCATCACCATCACCCTGGCGCTCGGCGTGCGGCGCATGGCCGAGCGGCGCGCGCTGACGCGCCGCCTGCCGGCGGTGGAGGCGCTGGGCGCCGTCACCGTGATCTGCTCGGACAAGACGGGCACGCTGACGCGCGGCGAGATGAGCGCGCTGGAGGCCGTGACCCCCGCCGGCGTCTGGGCCGCCGAGGGCGAGGGCTATGCGCCCGAGGGGCGCGTCGCGCCGCGCGCGCCCGGCGCCGATCCGGGCGCGCTCGCCGCCCTCGCCCGCGCCGCGCTGCTCTGCAACGACGCGGCGCTGCGCCCCGGCCCGGATGGCTGGCGCGCGGAGGGCGACCCGATGGAG
>JBKBSR010000057.1:0-12492 GCA_046291055.1 Roseococcus sp. | reverse complement strand
CCCCTCGCCTGCCGCGCCGCGCGGCCCTTGCCCTGCCCGGCCTGCTGGCCGCGCCCGCCCTGGCCCAGCCGGCCTGGCCCGACCGGCCGATCACCATGATCGTGCCCTTCCCGCCCGGCGGCACGCCCGACATCGGCGCTCGGCTCATGGCGCCGAAGATGAGCGAGTTCCTGGGCCAGCCCGTGACGGTGGAGAACCGCGCGGGCGCGGGGGCCACCATCGGCACCCGCGCCGTGGTGCAGGCGAGGCCCGACGGGCACACGGTGCTGATGGGCTCGATCTCCTTCCTCACCTCGCCGCTGACCATGCGGCCCATGCCCTATGACCCGGTTGCGGATCTGCGGGTGGTGAGCCTCGTCTCCACCTCCCCCTACATCCTGGTGGTGCGGGCGGATGCGCCGCCACGCGACATCGCGGGGTTCCATGCCTGGACGCGGGCGGAGGGGGCGCGGCTCAACTACGGCTCGGCCGGGGTGGGGACGCCGCTGCACCTGGGCGGGGAGCTCTACAAGATGATGATGGGCGTGGACCTGACCCATGTGCCTTATCGCGGCAGCGGTCCGGCGCTGACGGCACTGCTGGCAGGCGAGGTGAACATGGTCTTCGCCGATGTGCCCGGCGCCTCCGGCCACATCCGCGCCGGCACGGTGCGCGCGCTGGCCGCGATGACCGAGACGCGCATCGCCCAGTTCCCGGACGTGCCGACCATGGCGGAGAGCGACCGGTGCCTCGCGGGCTATGACGTGTACACCTGGGCGATGCTGGTGGCCCCCAAGGCCACACCGGACGGGCCAGTGCGCCGGCTGCACGAGGCCGCGATCCGCGCCGCCCGCGCCGAGGATGTGGCGCGGCGCTTCGCGGAGCTGGGCTTCGACTACGTGGGCTCGAGCCCGGCGGACGGAGATGCGCGCCTCGCCCGCGAGGCGGTGAAGTGGCGCGAGGTGATCGAGCGCGGGAACATCCGGGCGGAAGGCTGACCCCTCCCGCTCGGCGGGCCGGGCCTGCTACACGCCCGGCCATGTTCGATGCGGTGTTCGATGTGGTGGTGGTGGGCGGCGGCCATGCCGGCTGCGAGGCGGCTGCGGCCGCGGCGCGGGTGGGCGCGCGCACCCTGCTTCTGACGCGCGACCCAGCGAAGATCGGCGAGATGTCCTGCAACCCGGCCATCGGGGGCATCGGCAAGGGGCATCTGGTGCGGGAGGTGGACGCGCTCGACGGGCTGATGGGCCGGGCGGCTGATGCGGCGGGCATCCACTTCAAGCTGCTCAATCGTTCGAAGGGGCCGGCGGTGCGAGGGCCGCGGGCCCAAGCCGACCGCAAGCTGTACCGGCAGGCAGTGCAGGCGCTGCTCGCGGCGACGCCTGGGCTGACGATCTGGGGCGAGGCTGCGGAGGATCTGCTGCTTGGGGCGGGCCGGGTGGAAGGCGTGGTCACGGCGGGCGGGCGGCGTGTAGGCTGCGGGGCGGTGGTGATCACCACGGGGACCTTCCTGCGCGGCGTGATCCACATCGGGGAACGGCGGATTCCCGCCGGCCGGGTGGGAGAGGCGCCGGCCCTGGGCCTCGCGGTGGCGCTGGAGCGGCTGGGCCTGCCGCTGGGGCGGCTCAAGACGGGCACGCCGCCGCGGCTTGACGGGCGAAGCATTGACTGGGCCGGGCTGGAGGCGCAGCCGGGCGATGCGGAACCGGAGCCGCTCTCCTGGATGACCAAGCGCATCAGCAACCCGCAGGTGAGTTGCGCCATCACCCACACCACGCCGCGCACCCATGAGATCATTCGCGGCAGCCTGCATCTTTCGGCCGTCTATGGCGGGCGGATCGAGGGGGTGGGCCCGCGCTACTGCCCCTCGGTCGAGGACAAGGTGGTGCGCTTCGCGGACAAGCCGCGCCACCAGATCTTCCTGGAGCCCGAGGGGCTGGAGGACGACACGGTCTATCCCAACGGCATTTCCACCAGCCTGCCGGCGGAGGTGCAGGCCGCGCTGGTCGCGAGCATCCCGGGGCTGGAGCGCGCGCGGATCCTGCGCCCGGGCTACGCCATCGAATACGACCATGTGGACCCTCGGGCGCTCTGGCCCTCGCTCGAATGCCGGGCGGTGAAGGGGCTGTTCCTCGCGGGGCAGATCAACGGCACCACCGGCTACGAGGAGGCCGCCGCGCAGGGGCTGTTGGCCGGGGTGAACGCCGCCCACGCCGCGGCGGGCGGCGCGCCGTTGGCGGTGCTGAACCGCGCCGAGGCCTATATGGGCGTGCTGGTGGACGACCTGACGCTGCACGGCGTGAGCGAGCCCTATCGGATGCTCACGGCGCGGTCGGAATACCGGCTGTCCCTGCGCGCGGACAATGCGGGCATGCGGCTGACGGAAAAGGGCATTGCCTGGGGCGCGGTGGGCCGCGAGCGGGGGGCGGCGCACCGCGCCTTCGCCGCAGCGGCGCAGCAGGCGATCGCGCGCGCCCGGCAAGAGGGCGCGACGCCTGCCGCCTACGCGGCGGCCGGCGTGCCGGTGAACCCGGACGGGCGCTGGCGCAGCCTGTTCGAGGCGCTGTCCCTGCCGGCGGCCAGCAGGGAGGCGCTGGCGGGCCTCTTCCCCTGGCTGCACGAGTTGCCGCCGCGCGTCCTGGCCTATCTTGAAGCCGAGGCGCTCTACGCCCCCTATCTCGCGCGGCACGAGAGCGAGCGGGCGCTCGTCGCGCGCGAGGAGGCGCTGGCCATTCCCGCGGATCTCGACTTCGCCGCCATCGCTGGCCTGTCCAATGAGATGAGGGATCGCCTCTCCCGCGCCCGCCCGGCGACGCTGGGCGGGGCGGGCCGCGTGCCAGGCGTGACGCCGGCGGCCATCGCAGCGCTGGCGGTGCATCTTCGCCGCAGGGCGGGTGTTTCACGTGAAACAGCGTGAGCCACTCCCGGACGCCCCTGTTTCACGTGAAACAGAGAGCCGTTTGCGCGCCTATCTCGAGCTCCTGTTGGCCTGGAACGCGCGAATCAACCTGATCGCCCCCACGACCGAAGCGGTGGCGTGGGAGCGCCATGTCCTCGATTCCTGGCAGCTCCTGCCCCTGCTCCCTTCCCGTGGCGCGCTGGTGGATCTCGGCTCCGGAGGCGGTCTGCCGGGGCTCGTTCTCGCCATGGGCCGGGCGGAGGAGACCCATCTCGTGGAGAGCGACCGGCGGAAGGCGGCCTTTCTGCTCGAGGTCACGCGGGCCCTCGGCCTCGCGCATGTGCATGTGCACGCGCGGCGAATCGAGGCGACACGGCTGCCGAGGGCAGCGGTGGTGACGGCGCGGGCGCTCGCTCCACTCGACGTGCTGCTGCGGCAAGCGCATGGAATCCTTGACCCCTCCGGCGTCGCGGTCTTCCCGAAGGGCCGTGGCGCGGAGGATGAGTTGACGGCGGCCGCGCCGCATTGGTTTATGCGCGTCGAGCGCTTCGCGAGCCGCACGGATGCGAACGCGACCATTTTCCGCCTCAGCGAGATCCGCCCTGCCGGTGCCTGAACCCGCCCCGCCCCGCATCCTGGCCCTGGCGAACCAGAAGGGCGGCGTCGGCAAGACGACGACGGCGGTCAACCTCGCCGCCGCACTCGCCGCGCGACAGAAAGTGCTGCTGCTCGATCTCGACCCCCAGGGCAACGCCTCCACGGGCCTCGGCCTGCCACGGGCCGAACGGCGAGCCGGCAGCTACGCCCTTCTCATCGACGGCCGGCCGCTGGCGGAGGTGATCCGGCCCACCGGCATCCCGAACCTTCTTCTGGTGCCGGCCGACCAGGATCTCGCCGGGGCGGAACTCGAGTTGGCCGACATCGCGCGGCGCGAAAGCCGCCTGAAGGCCGCGCTGGAGGCCGGCGCCGCAGCGCTGAAAGGGGTGGACTTGGTGCTGCTCGACTGCCCCCCCTCGCTCGGGCTGCTGACCCTCAACGCGCTGGTCGCGGCCGAGTCGGTGCTGGTTCCGCTGCAGACGGAGTTCTACGCGCTGGAGGGCGTCTCGCAGATCGTGCAGACGCTGGAGCGTGTGCGCGCCGGCTTCAACCCGGCGCTGCGCCTGGAGGGCATCGTGCTGACCATGTACGACCGGCGCAACAACCTCTCCGAGGCCGTGGAGGCCGATGTCCGCGGCTTCTTCCAGGATCGCGTGTACGACACGGTGATTCCCCGCAACGTGCGCGTCTCGGAAGCCCCCTCGCACGGGCTGCCCGTCACGCATTACGACCCGCGCTCGCCCGGGGCCGAGGCCTATGCCCGGCTGGCCGCGGAGTTCCTGCGCCGCCATCGGGCACGTCAGCGGCAGGAGGCCCGGGCATGAGCAAGCCGCCCGCGCTGGGCCGCGGCCTGTCTGCGCTGCTCGGCGATGCCGCCGCCGCCGCACCCGGCGCGCCGGGGCTGCGCCATCTCCCTGTCGCGAGTCTCGAACCGAGCCCCTTCCAGCCGCGCGTGGCCATGGACGAGGCGGCGCTGAACGAGCTGGCGGCCTCCGTGCGGGAACATGGCGTGCTGCAACCCCTGCTCGTGCGGCCGCTGAAGGGCGGCAACGGGCAGCGCTGGCAGATCATCGGCGGCGAGCGCCGCTGGCGCGCCGCCCAGGCCGCCGGTCTGCACGAGGTGCCCGCCCTGGTGCGCGAGTTGACCGACCGCGAGGCGATGGCGGCCGGCCTGGTCGAGAACCTCCAGCGCCAGGACCTGAACCCGCTGGAGGAGGCCGAGGGCTACCAGCGCCTGACCGAGCAGTTCGGCCTGACCCAGGAGGCGCTGGCGCGCGCCGTCGGCAAGAGCCGCCCGCATGTGGCGAACACGCTTCGCCTGCTCAACCTGCCGGAGCGCGTGCGGGAGTTGCTGCGTACCGGCGCGCTGACGGCCGGCCACGCGCGCCCGCTGCTCGGCGCGAAGGATCCCGTGGCCCTCGCCCAGCAGATCGTGGACAAGGGCATGAGTGTGCGCCAGGCGGAGGCGCTGGTGGCGGTGCGGAACATCCCGCCCGCGCCTCGCGCGCCGAAATCCGATGCCGAGACGCGCGCCATGGAGCGGCGGATCACCGGCCATCTTGGCCTCAAGGTCGCCATCCGCCACGGCCGGCGCGGCGGCCAGGTGGTGATCTCCTACAAGGATCTCGACCAGCTCGACGGGATCGTGCGGCTTCTCACGAAATGATGGCGGCCGGGCCCACCAAGCCCCTCCGCCGCCACCGCCGCCGCCGAGCTTGAGCCCCTGCTGCGTGGGCTGCCATGCTGCGGCATCGGAGGCGCGGCAGCACGACCGCGCCCGGAGGAGGAAACCCCATGCCCATCCGCCGCCGCGCCGCCCTGGCCGCGCCGCTTCTCGCCCTGCCCCCGCTCGCCGCGCCGCACGCGGCCCGCGCCCAGTCCTTCCCCGAGCGGCCGGTGCGCTACATCGTTCCCTTCGCCCCGGCCGGGCTGACCGACATCATGGCCCGCCTCGTCGCCCAGCGGCTCGGCGAGACCTGGAACCGGCCGGTGGTGGTCGAGAACCGCGCCGGCGGCAACGCGATGATCGGGGCCGACGCCGCGGCGAAATCCCCGCCCGACGGGCACACGCTGCTCGCCATCACCCTCACCCATGCGGTGAACGTCTCGCTCTTCCCGAACGCGCCCTATGACCTGATGCGCGATTTCGTGCCGGTCTCGGTCCTGGGGTCGCTGCCGCTCGTGGTCGCGGTGCCGGCCGCGGCCCCCTACCGGACGCTTGCGGAGTTCCTGGCCGCCGCCCGGACGCGGAACATGAACGCGGGCTCCTCGGGCAACGGCTCGCCGCCGCATCTCGGCCTCGAACTGGTGCGCCGGGCGGCCGGAGCCGGGGCGAACATCACCCATGTCTCCTATCGCGGCGGCGCCCCCGCGGTGACCGACCTGGTGGCCGGCAACCTCGACTTCATCGTCTCCAACCTCCCGGAATGCCTGTCCCAACTCCAGGCCGGGCGGCTGCGCGGCCTCGCCATCACGGGCGCGCAGCGCCACCGCCTGGTGCCCGACATTCCGACGGTGGCCGAGGCCCGGCAGCCCGGCCTCGCCATGACGAACTGGACAGCGATGCTCACCAACAGCGCCGTGCCGCGCCCCGTCCTCGCCGAGATCAGCCGCGCCACCCAGGCCGCCCTGCGCGACCCGGAGACCCGCCGCCGCGCGGAGGAGGGCGGCTTCGACGTCCTCGCCTGGGACATGGACCGCTCCCTCGCCTTCATCACCGATGAGGTGGCCCGCTGGGGCCGCTTGGTGCGCGAGGCGCAGATCCGCCCGGACGCCTGATACGGACGGCATGCTGCCCGCGGCCGCCGGGATCAGACGGTTGGTCATCGCGGCCGAAGCTGCTTGAAGGGCGGGCATGACCGAAACCGCACGCCTCTCCCTGGCGGCCGCCGAAGCTCTCGCCGCGCGCGCCCTGGCCGCGGCCGGCGCCAATCCCGACATGGCGCGGCTCACCGCCGCCGCCCTCGTCGCCGCCGAGGCCGAGGGCCAGGGCGGCCATGGCCTCTCCCGCGTGGCGATGTATGCCGGCTTCCTCCGCGAGGGCCGCGCGAAGGGCGACGCCACGCCCCGCCTCCTCGCCGAGCGCGGCGGGGCCGCGCTGGTGGATGCGGCCGATGGCCTCGCCTACCCCGCCCTCGCCCTGGCGGAGACCGAGGCTGCGCAACGCGCACTGACCCATGGCGTCAGCTTCGTCGCCGTCGCCAACAGCCACCACGCGGGGGCCATGTCGCTGTCCGTGCGGCGGCTGGCCGAGGCGGGGCTGGTGGCGCTGGCCTTCACGAACTCGCCAGCGGCCATTCCGGTTCCCGGCGGCCGCCGGCCGCTGCTCGGCACCAACCCGGTCGCCGCCGCCTTCCCGCGCCGCGCCGCCCCGCCCCTGCTGGTGGATCTCGCCCTCTCCGAGGTGGCGCGCGGCCGCATCATGGTCGCGGCGAAGCGCGGCGAGCCCATCCCGGAGGGCTGGGCGCTGGACGCCGAAGGCCGCCCGACGACCGACGCCCAGGCGGCGCTGGGCGGCGCGATGCTCGCCATTGGCGGCGCGAAGGGCGCGGCGCTCGCCCTGGTGGTGGAACTGCTCTGCGTCGCACTGGGCGGCGCGGCCTTCGCCTTCGAGGCCGACAGCTTCTTCTCTCCCTCGCCCAACCCGCCGCGCCTTGGTCAGGCACTGCTGGCCGTGGATCCCGGCGCGCTGGCTGGCCGGGAGGCCTTCCTCGACCGCATGGAGGCGATGGTGGGCGCCATGCTCGGGGATGGCGGCGTGCGCCTGCCCGGGGCCCGGCGCGAGGCGCTGCGCGATGCGGCGCGACGCGAGGGTCTCGCCCTGTCCCCCGCCCTGCTGGCCGAACTCGAGGCGCTGGCCGGTGAGTGACCGCCCGCCTCCGCAGCGCCGGCGGGAGCTGCAGCGCATCTGCGGCCTCAACGCCGTGCGCGCCCTGTTCCTGCGCCGGCCCGAGGCGGTGCTGCGCCTGCACTACACGGCCGAGCGCCGCCCGGTGGCCGGCCCGCTCTGCCGCTACCTCGCGCGCCATCACAGGGCCTACCGCGAGGGGCCCGAGGAAGAGCTGGCGCGCATCGCCGGGACGCCGCACCATGGCGGACTGGTGGCCATCGCCGAGGAGCGCAAGGCTCAGCCCCTGCCCAGCCCCCCGCCACCGGTGCTCTTCGCCGCGCCCGTGCTGCCGGTGCTGGACGGCATCGGCAACCCGCACAACCTCGGCGCCATCGCGCGCAGCGCCGCCTTCTTCGGCGCGAAGGCGCTGGTGCTGTCGGAGGACCCCCGCCAGGCGGACCTCAGCGACGCCGCCTACCGCACCGCCGAAGGCGCTCTGGAGCACCTCGTCGTCTTCCGCGCCGAGCACCTGCCCACCCTGCTGCGCCGCCTCTCCGGCCAGCTCCTGGTGACTGCGGCGGTGGCCGCCGGCGGGGCCCCGCCCGAGGCGCTGCCGCGCCGCAAGCCCATCGCCCTCGTGCTCGGCAACGAGGAGCGCGGACCCTCTCCCGAGGTGCTGTCCGCCTGCGAGGCCCGCGTCACCCTGGCCGGCTCGGGCCTCGTAGAGAGCCTCAACGTCGCCGCCGCCACGGCCGTGCTGCTGCACGCGCTGACCCGTCCGCCCTCCTCTGGCGCCGAGGGCGGTTGAAACCCGCCGCCGGGCCCGGGCATCCTGCAACGCGATGAGCGCCGCCCCCTTTCGCGTCGAGGTCACCCAGGGCCGGCAGCGCCTCCGCTTCGCCGGGCCGCTGCGCGCCGAGCAGGCGGCCGCCCAGTGGCAGGCGGCGCACCGCGCGCGTCGCGGCGGCGCGCCCCCGATCCTGGATGCGGGAGAGGTGACGGATCTCGATTCCGCCGGGGCGGCGCTGCTCGTCTCCGTGGCGGGCGATCAGGCCGAGTGGATCGAGCCCCGCGCGGAGGCGCCGCGCGCCGCTCTCGCGCGCTTCCGCCAGGGGCTCGGCGCCCCCCGCCCGCCCGCGCCGGGCAACGGCTTCCGCCCCGTCAGCGCGGTGGGCGGGGCCGTTCTGGGCGCGCTCGCCGCGTGGCGCGAGAAGCTTGCCTTCCTGGGCGAGACCACGCTCGCGGGGCTTCGCCTGATCCCCCGCCCCTGGTCGCTGCGCTGGGCCGAGGTGCAGCGCCACCTGGACGAGGCCGGCACCCGCGCCGTGCCGCTCTGCATCCTGCTCGGCACGCTGATCGGCGTGATCCTCGCCTTCCAGTCCTCCATCCCGATGCGGAAGTTCGGGGCCGAGATCTTCATTCCCCAGCTCGTGGGCATCTCGCTCACGCGCGAACTCGGGCCGCTGCTCGGCGCGGTGATCCTCGCCGGCCGCACCGGCTCCGCCTACGCGGCCGAACTCGGCACCATGCGGGTGAACGAGGAGGTGGACGCGCTGCGCATCATGGGCCTCGATCCCGTGGCCTGGCTCGTGCTGCCGCGCGTGGTCGCGGCCATGCTCGTCATGCCGGTGATCGCGCTGGTGATGAGCTTCACCGGCCTGATCGGCATGGCGATCGTGATGGCGACCCTGGGCTTCCCGCCCCCCGCCGTCACCGCGCAGCTCGTCCAGTGGATGGACCTCGAGGACGTGGCGGGCGGGCTCGGCAAGGCGGGGGTCTTCGGGCTGGCCATCGGCTACATCGGCTGCCGCGCCGGCCTCTCGGCGGGCAACGGGCCGCGCGCGGTGGGCGATGCGGCCACCGCCGCGGTGGTGGGCGGCATCGTCGCGCTGGTGGTGCTGGACGGCGTCTTCGCCGTGCTCTTCTTCCGGCTCGGCTGGTGATGGGCGCGCCGGAGACGGCGGAGGCCGTGATCACGGCTGAGGGGGTGGCGATGCGCTTCGGCGCGCGCACCGTCTTCCAGGACGTGAGCTTCTCCGTGCGGCGGGGCGAGGTGTTCGTCATCCTGGGCGGCTCGGGCTGCGGCAAGTCCACGCTGCTCAAGCTGCTCATCGGCCTCCATCCACCGAGCGCGGGGCGCATCGCGGTGCTGGGGGAGGAATGGCCCCGCCTCGCCGGCGCGGCGCGGCGCGCGCTGCTGCGGCGCATCGGCGTGATGTGGCAGTCGGGCGCCCTGCTCGGCTCGCTCACCCTCGCCGAGAACGTGATGCTGCCCATCGAGGCGCACACCGCGCTGCCCGAGGAGGCGCGCCGCCTCATCGCGCTCTCCAAGCTCGGCCTCGTCGGCCTCGGCGACGCGGTGGACCTGCTGCCGGCGGAAATCTCGGGCGGCATGCTCAAGCGCGCGAGCATCGCCCGCGCCATGGCGCTCGACCCGGAGATCCTCTTCCTCGACGAGCCGGGCGCCGGGCTCGATCCCATCACCTCGGCCGGGCTCGATGCGCTGATCCTCTCGCTCGCGCGGCAGACCGGCACCACCTTCGTCGTGGTGACGCACGAGCTGCAATCCATCCTGGCCATCGGGGACCGCTGCATCATGCTGGACAAGGAGGCGAAGGGCCTCATCGCGGAGGGCGACCCGAAGAGGCTGCGCGAGAGCGCGACCCACCCCACCGTGCGCGCCTTCTTCCGGCGCGAGGCCCTCGCCGAGACCGGGCCCGGAGGCTGAGCCATGCCGCATTCCCGCCGCGTGCAGTTCTCCGTGGGCCTTCTGGTGCTGCTCGGCCTGTCGCTCGCCATCGGCTTCGTGATCTTCCTGACGGGCGACCGGCTGCGCCAGGGCGATGCGCTGTTCGAGACCTATCTGCGCGAGAGCGTGCAGGGGCTCGAGGTCGGCTCGGCCGTGCGCTACCGCGGCGTGGCGGTCGGGCGCGTGACCGAGATCGGCCTCGCCTCGGCCGAATACCGCCGCCCCGAGGGCCAGCCCTTCGCCAGCGCCTTCCAGCTCGTCATCGTGCGCTTCGCCCTCGACATGGCGCGGGTGGGCGATGTGCCGCGCATGGACCTTGCGGTGGCGCAGGGGCTGCGCGCCCGCCTCGCCAGCCAGGGCATCACGGGCGTCGCCTATCTCGAGCTGGATTTCGTGGACCCGGACCGCTTCCTCCCGCCCGAGCTTCCCTGGGCCCCGCGCTATGCCGTGATTCCGGCCATGCCCTCCACCGTGGCGCAGGCGCAGAACACGCTCGAGCAGGTGATGCGCCAGCTCCAGGACGTGGACATCGCGGCCCTGGCCGGCAATTTCGACGCGCTGCTGGTCGCGCTGCGCGAGGTCGCGCGCGGGGCCGACATCGGCACGGTCCTGGCCGAGGCCGCCGGCCTGCTGCGCGAGGGGCGCGCCGCGCTCGCGGGGGCGGAACTGCCGGCGTTGGCGGCCGAGCTGCGCGCCACCGGCGCCGCCACCCGCGGCGTGCTGGAGGGGCAGGAGCTGCGCGCCACCCTGCTCACCCTCGCCCGGGCCAGCGAGGATCTGCGCGTCACCGCCCAGCGCCTGCCCGCCACGCTGGCGCAGATCGAGGCGACGCTGCGCGCCGCCCGCGGCGCCACCGCCGACCTCCAGTCCGAGCTCGCCCCCCTGCTGCGTGACCTGCGCAGCACCACCGCCAACCTGCGCGACACCACCGAGGCGCTGCGGCGCTCGCCCTCCCAGGCGCTGCTGGGCGCGCCGCCGCCGGCGGGGCCCGGCCGATGAGCGCCGCCCGCCGCGCCCTGCTCGGGCTGCCGCTGCTGCTCGGCGCCTGCTCGGTGCTGCCCGAGCGGCCCTATGTCGAGACGCGCCGCCACCCGCTTGCCCCCGCCCGCATCGGCGCGCCGGCCCCCGCGGGCAGCGGGCGCGTGCTGCTGCTGCGCACCCTGCGCGCGGCGCCGGGGTTGGAGGCGCGCGGCCTGCGCCGCGTGCGCCCCGATGGCACGCTGGACCTCGCCTTCTACGAGGAATGGCTCGCCCCACCCGCCGAGCTGGCGGAGCAGGCGCTGCGCGAGTGGCTGATCGCCTCCGGCCTCTTCGCCGCCGTGGCCGCCCCGGGCACCCGGCTCGCCACGCCCCTCATCCTGGAGGCGGAACTCACCGCCCTCGATTACCGCCTCGCCGAGGGGCAGGCGCGGGCGGGCCTTGCCGTGCTGCTGCTGCGCGAGGGCGCGGGCGCGGCGGAGGCGCGGGTGATCGCCCAGCGCCTCGTCACCGGCACGGCGCGCGGCGGGGAAGGGGGCGACCCCGGCCTCGTCCAGGCCGCGGCCATGGCGGAGGCGCTGCGCGCCGCCTTCCTCGCCCTGGAATCCTGGCTCGCGTCCCTGCTGCCGGAGCTGCGCCGCGCCTGACCCCCCGGCGCCCGGCCTGCGGCGCGCGGCGTCCCCGGCCTTAACCCTTCGCTCACCTTCCGTCCCATAAGTCTCAGCGGCAGAGACACTCCTCTGCCGGAGAGATACCGATGCGCTGCACGAAACTGGATCGCGCTGCATGAGCCGGGTCGCAGCCTGGGATGCGCGGCTCTGGGACGAGGTCTGGGCCGAGTATGACGCGCGCCAGCCCGCGCGACGGGCTCCAGCGCCGGCCTCCCCCGCCGCGGCCACGCCCGTCCCGGCGGCGCTCGCGCCGACGCCCGCCCCCATGCTCCCGCCGGCCGCCACGCCGCCCGCCCGCCCCCTCGCCTCACGCCGCCCCTGGCGTCTTGCGGCGCTCGGTGTCGCCGCGGTCCTGGTGGCCTATGCGGCCTCGCCTTTCGCGGCTGCGCTTCACCTCGCCGGAGCGGCGCAGCGCGCCGATGCTGCGGCTCTCGCCGCCCAGGCGGATTTCGAGCGGCTGCGCCCGGCCATCGCGGCCCGGCTCGACCAGCTCGCCGCCGAGCGGCTGGAGGGCGCGGCCCCCGCCTATCTGCAGCGCCTGCGCGAGGATTTGTCGGCCCGCCTCGCCTCGCCCGAGGGGCTCGGCGCGCTGCTCGCGCGGCAGTCCGAGCCGGGCAGCGGCCCCGCCCCCGGCTGGGTGCAGGCCGCGCAGCCTCTGGAGGGCGGGCGTTGGAGCATCACCCTCGCCCCGCCCGAGGCCCCGGCGCGCGCCACCACCCTCACGCTGGAACTGGCGGACCCGCTGCGCCTGCGCTGGCAGCTCGTCGCGCTGGACTGGGCCGCGTCGCGC
>JBKBSR010000410.1:0-2339 GCA_046291055.1 Roseococcus sp. | reverse complement strand
GGGGGGGGGGGGGGGGGGGGGGGGGGGGGGGGGGGGGGGGGGGGGGGGGGGGGGGGGGGGGGGGGGGGGGTGTGTGGTGGGGGGGGGGGGGGGGGGGGGGCCCCCCCCCCCCCGCGCCGGAAGCCCCTTGCGCATCAGCCGGGGGGCCGCGCCTCCAGCACGAAGAGGCGGTGGGTGGCGATGTCCACCTTGCGGCGCGTCTCGTCGCGCCAGGCGCGCTCGGCCGCGGCCAGCTCGTGGAAGGGGCCGTGCAGCTCCTCGGTGCCCGGCTCCAGCGCGGTGAAGCCCGTGTCGGTGAAGACGCCGCCCCACACCACCCAGATGCGCGGCCCGCCCTGCGCCGTTCCGGCCATGCGCGGCTACTCCAGCGTCGCGCCGGAGGCGCGGACCAGCGCCTCCCACACCCGCTCCTGGTCGCGCAGATAGGCGCCGAAGGCGGCGGGGGTCTCGTCCGTGACGGGCTCGAAGCCCAGCGGCTCAAGCCGCGCGCGGAAATCCTCCGAGCGGGCGATCTGCACGATCGCGCCGTGCAGGCGGTTGATGGCGGCCTCGGGCGTGCGGGCCGGCGCCATGGCGGCATACCAGGACTGCATGTCTATGCCCGCCTGGGGCAGCAGCTCGCGCATGCCGGGCACCTCGCGCAGCTCGGGCACGAAGGTGATGCGCTCGGCGCTGCCCACGGCCAGCGGGCGGAAGCGGCCCGAGCGCACATGCGGCATCAGCGCCGGGATCACGTCGAACATCATGTCGATGGCGCCGGCCAGAAGATCGGTGATGGCCGGGCCGCCGCCGCGATAGGGGACGTGGGTGATCTCCATGTTCGCGGCGCGGTTGATGGAGGCGAGGGTGAGGTGGCTCACCGTGCCCGTGCCCGAGCTGCCCATGGTGATGCGCCCCGGATTGGCGCGCGCCGCCGCCACGAGATCGGCGAAGCTGCGCCAGGGGCGGTCGGCGTTCACCACCAGCAGCACCGTGCCGGTCGAGACTCGGGTGATGGGCGCGAGGTCGCGGATCGGGTCGAAGGGCATGGAGCGGCCGAACAGGAACTTGTTGGCCGCGAGGATGGTGGCGGTGCCGAGCAGGAAGGTGTGGCCGTCCGGATCGGCCTTGGCCACCGCGTCCGCGCCCAGGTTGCCGCCCGCCCCGCCGCGGTTCTCGACCGTGACGGGCTGGCCCAGCAGGGGCTGCAGCCGCTCGGCAAGCAGCCGGCCGGTGATGTCCACCGCGCCGCCGGGCGCGAAGGGCACCACGAGGCGCAGCGGGCGGCTGGGGAAGCCCTGGGCGAGGGCGGGCGCCGCCAGCGGCGGCAGGGCGGCGGCGCCCAGCGCGGCGCGCAGCGCGGTGCGGCGGGAGAGGGGCATGGGAGGGCTCCTGAGCGTGCGGGCGCATGGCCGCGCATGGTCCGGCTGATCTACCGGAAGCCTCCGGCGGGGCCAAGCGTCGGGGCGGCGCAACCTCCCGTTAACCGCGCCGGTCATAAGCCTTCGCGCATGAGGATCGCCATGGCGGCCCTGGCCCTGTCCAGCGCCGCGCTTCTCGCGGCCGCGCTCTGGCCCGCCCCGGGCCAGCCCGTGCTGCTCGCCCTGCCCCCGGGGGCGGAGGCCGTTCGCGCCTTCGCGGAGGCGGATTGGCGCGTGCAGCGCCTGGTCACCCTCGGCCCCCTCACCCTGATGCTGGCCGCGCCGGAGCGTGCGGACTCCGACCCGCTGCGCCTCGCCCGCGCCACCGGCGCGCTGTTCGCCACCCTCGCCGCCCCTCGGGCGGACTGCACCACCGACTGAAGGAACCGCGTCGTGGACCTCACCCTCATCCGCGCCCGCACCGGCCGCGCCCTGCTGATCCTGCTCGCCCTGCTGGCCCTGGCGGCGCCGCCCCTGGGCTGGCTCGCCGGGGCCCCGCCGGGCGCGCTGACGCTGGGCGGGGGCATCGGGCTCGCCATGCTGGCGGCGGCGCTGCTGGCGGCGCGGCAGGGCGCGGGCGGCGCGGCGGCGGCGGCGAGCCTCGCCGTCGGGCTGATGGCGGCGATCTCGGTCCATGTCTGGCTCGCGCCGGCCTGGCTGCGGCCGGACATGCACATGGCCTATTTCGCCGGCCTCGCGCTGCTGGCGGGCTTCTGCGCGCCGGCGCCCATCCTGCTCGCCACCGTCACGGTGGCGCTGCACCATCTGGTGCTGAACTTCGCCGCGCCGCTTGCGGTGTTCGGCGTGGCGGAGGGCAGCCTGGTGCGGGTGGCGCTGCACGCGGCCATCCTGCTGACCGAGGCGGCGGGGCTGCTGCTGCTGATCCAGCTCCTCCGCCGCGGCGCGGCGGCGGCCGATGCGGCGCTGGCCGAGGCCGAG
>JBKBSR010000409.1:0-2340 GCA_046291055.1 Roseococcus sp. | reverse complement strand
CGCATCAAGGATTTCCGTGGCATCGCCACCCGATACGACAAGACCGCTCGTAACTTCCTCGCCGCCGTCTGCCTCGTCTCCGCCATCACCTACTGGGCGTGATTGAGTCCAGACCCTAGGGCGTCCGCGCCCCGGCCCGGATCCAGGCGATGATCTGCGCGCGCTGCGTGTCGGTCATCTCGGTCAGGTTGCCCGGCGGCATGGCCTCCGTCTCGATCTGCACGCGCATGGCGGCGGCGTGGCGGCGCAGATCGGCGGGCGCTTCCAGCACCACGCCCTTGGGCGGGCTCGCGATGCCCTCGAAGCTCGGCCGCGCGGCGTGGCATTGCGCGCAATGCGCGGCGACGAGGGCCTGGACCTCCGCGAAGGGCGGCGCCTCGATGCCGGCGAAGCGCGGATCGGGGCGCGGCGCGACCAGCAGGAACAGCAGCGCCACCGCCACCGCGCCGCCCGCCGGCAGCGCCCAGTTCGAGCGGCCCGAATGGCGCAGCACGAAGAACTGCCGCACCAGCGCGCCGGCCAGCGCGATCAGCAGCAGCGCCAGCCAGTTGTAGCGGTGCTGCGTCAGCATCGGGTAGTGCGGGCTGATCATCAGGAACAGCACCGGCAGCGTGAGATAGGTGTTGTGGACGCTGCGCTGCTTGCCCCAGAGGCCGTATCTCGGATCGGGCTCCTCGCCCTTCTCCATGGCGGCGACCATCTTCCGCTGGCCGGGGATGATCACCATCGCCACATTGGCCACCATGATGGTGCCCGTCATCACCCCCACCAGCAGGAAGGCGCCGCGGCCGGAGAAGAGATGCGTGGCGATGAGCGTGACCACCACCAGCATCGCGGCGCCGGCGGCGAGCAGCTTCGCCTCGTCCTCCCCGAAGCGCGACTTGCACAGCCGGTCATAGGCCACCCAGCCGCCCGCGATCATCGCCGCCGAGAGCAGCACCGCGAGCCAGGCGGGCATGTCCAGCACCCGCGGGTCCACCAGCATGGCGCCGGCCTGGCCCCAGTAGATCAGCACGAAGAGCGCGAAGCCGCTGATCCAGGTCCAGTATGCCTCCCACTTGAACCAGTGGAGCTTCGCCGGCAGCGCCTCGGGCGCGCCCAGATACTTGCGCTTGTAGTAGAAGCCGCCGCCGTGGATGGACCACTGCTCGCCGCGCACCCTGGGGTTGCCGTCCGCGGGCGGGTCCAGGCTGTTGTCGAGGGCGATGAAGTAGAAGCTCGCGCCGATCCAGGCGATGCCGGCGATGATGTGCAGCCAGCGCAGCAGCAGATTCGCCCATTCGGCGAGGTAGCCCCACTCGATCTCCATCGCTCAGCTTCCGCGATAGGTGGTGTAGCCGAAGGGCGAGACGAGCAGCGGCACATGGTAGTGCCCGTCCTCGGCCATGCCGAAGCTGAGCGTCACCTCGTCGAGGAAGGGCGGATCGGGCAGCGCCACGCCCAGCGCGCGGAAATAGGCCGCGACCTGATAGACCAGCATGTAGCGGCCGGGCTGGAACGCCTCGCCCTCCAGCAGTGGCTTCGGCGCGCGCCCGTCCTCGTTGGTCACGCCCTCGGCGAGCTTCACCCGCGTCTCGCCCTCCACGCGATAGAGGGCGAAGGCCATGCCCGCGCCCGGGCGCCCGCGCGAGGTGTCGAGAACATGGGTGGAGAGCCGGCCCATCGGAGTCCCCTCTGTTGCGCCGCGACATTGCGGCCGCCCCCGCCGCCCTGGCAAGCGCGGCGCGATGGCTGCCGCGCGCCCCCCGCGCTTGATCGCCCAGGGCTTGGGCCGTAAGGCGCGAACTCCGCCCAGGGAGAAGTCCCATGCCCGATGCCGTCGCGCCCAACCTCGTCGCCGCCGTCAACGCCGCCCGCCACTGGGGGGACATGATGGCCATGGCCGAGATCGGCGGCTTCACGGACGAGGCCGGGCACAGGGGCGTGAACCGACCCTGCCTCTCGCCCCTCGACCGCCAGGCGCGGCGGCTGCTGATCTCCTGGGCGGAGAAGGCGGGGCTCGGCGTCAGTGTGGATCGCCTCGGCAACCTCTTCCTGCGCCATGAGGGCGGTGAGCCGGGCCTCGCCCCCGTGCTGACGGGCAGCCACATGGACAGCCAGCCCAATGGCGGGCGCTTCGACGGCATCTGGGGCGTGATCGCGGGGCTGGAGGCGGTGCGCGCGCTGCGCGAGGCCGGGGTGGCGACGAAGCGCCCCATCGAGGTGGTGGCCTGGACGAACGAGGAGGGCGGCCGCTACGCGCCGGGCTGCATGGGCAGCATGGCCTATGCCGGCTTCGCGCCCCCCACCGCCTGGGACGATGTGACGGACCGCGACGACATCCGCTGGGCCGATGCGGTC
>JBKBSR010000056.1:8367-12564 GCA_046291055.1 Roseococcus sp. | reverse complement strand
GCGGGCAGCCGCGTCGCCTCGGCCGAGAGCGCGGTGGAAAGCGCCCCGGCCAGCGAGCCCAGCAGCGCGAGCCCCGCCACCGCCTGGATGAGCAGGGGCGGGGCGGCCGCCACCACGCTCGCGGCCACGCCCGAGACGAGGGCGAAGCCGAGATAGCCGAGGCTCGCCACCGCCCCCGCCACCCAGCGGCGCTTCGGGTCTGGATGCGCCTCGGGCCCCGCGCAGAGGGCGGCGGTGATGGCCGCGAGGTTCACGAGCTGCCCGCCCGCGAAGCCGCCCAGGAAACTGCCCGCCCCGGTGGCGAGGAAGACCGGCCGCATGGCGGGCCGGTAGCCGTTGGCCTGCAGCACGGCGAGGCCCGGCAGGTTCTGCGAGGCCATGGTGACGAGGAACAGCGGCAGCGCGATCCCCGCCATCGCCCCCCACTCGAAGGCGGGGCTCACCCAGACGAGGGCGGGCGGGGTGAAGCCCGCCGCCCCCGGCAGGCCCGGCCCCAGCGCCAGCGCCGCCACCGCCACCACCACCGCCGCCGGCACCGCCCAGAGCCGCGCGAGGCGCAGCATCAGCGCCCAGGCCAGCACCACGGGCAGGGCGAGAAAGGGCAGCTCCGCCACCGCCCGCACCGGGGCGAGGCAGAGGTCGAGCAGCACCCCGGCCAGCATGGCGGCGGCGAGCGGCGGCGGGATGCGCTCCACCGCCCGCGCGAAGGGCCGCCACAGCCCGGCCAGCACCAGCAGCAGCGCCGCCGCCAGGAAGGCGCCCACCGCGGCCGCGAAGCCGCCCTCGGGCGCGCCGGTGGTGACCAGCAGCGCCGCCCCCGGGGTGGACCAGGCGATGCTCACCGGCATGCGCCAGACGAGGGAGAAGCCGAGCCCCAGCACCCCCATCAGCAGGCAGAGCACCACGAGCCCCGAGGCCGCCTGCTCCGGGCTCGCGCCCACCGCCGCGAAGCCCGCCAGCACCACCGCGAAGGAGGAGGCGAAGCCCACGAAGGCCGCGAGCAGCCCGAGCGTGACGGGCTGCAGCATCAGGGCGAGAGGCGCAGCGTGCCGGTGCTCGCGCCCGGCACGCGCGAGAGGCGGCGCATCCCGCCCGTCCGCCAGGCCTCGAACTGGTCGCCCCAATGCGGCGAGAGCGGATGGCCCGACTGGCCGGTGGCGATCACGGCCAGCGCCCCGTCCGGATCGGCGAGGTCGGCCACGAAGCGCAGCCCCGCCCCGTGCACGGCCTGGAAGGGCGCCCGCCCGCCCGCGCGGAAGGACTGGCGCTGCACCGTCTCGCCATCGCCCGCGACGGGGGCGGAGAGCCCGACCAGCGGCCCGAGCCCCGGGACGACGCGCAGCAGCGGGTGCTCGAAGCGCGCCACATGCGCCGCGCCCCAGCGCCAGCGCCCCGGATCGGGCCCGTGCTCGCGCGCGAGATCGGCCACCGCCTCGGCCAGCGCCAGCGCGGCCATGGCGCGGCAATCGCCGCCGCACCACCAGGCGGCGCGCTCCTCGCCGGAGAGGAGGAAGCGCAGGAACTCCGCGCTCGCCGGCGCCTCGGGCGCCCGCGCCTGGGCGAGGGCGAGCTGCGGCATGCGCCGGGCGAAGGCGGCCCAGATCAGGGGCTTGTGCCTCTCGGTCGCCATGGTCCTGTTCCAGTCCACGAGCAGGGCCTGCGCCGCCGGGTCCACGCCCGTGCCGCGCGGCAGGGCGCGCAGCAGGGGAAGGGATTCGCGCGCGAGCAGCGAGAGCGCGTCCATCTGCATGGCGGCGAAGCCCGCCGCATCGTGCCGCTCGCGCTCGGCCAGGAGGGCGTGGATGCGGCGGAATCGCCAGTCGCCCGGCCAGTCCCGGCCGAGGAAGGCGGGGTGGCCCTCCGGGCTCACCCGGTTGTTGGCGTTGACCAGCACGCCCGAGGCCGGGTTCTCCAGATGCGGCAGCGCCTCGAAGGGCAGGAAGCCGCGCCAGGGCTCGGTTCCGGGCTGCGCGCCGTCATGGCCCTCGGCGCGCAGCGGCGTGCGGCCGGTGAGATACAGGGCGATGCCGCCCGCGCGCTCGGCGACGATGAGGTTCTGCGGCGGCGAGGCGATGAGCGCCGCCGCCGCCCGCGCCTCGGCGAGGCTCTGCGCGCGGTTGAGCGCCAGGAGTCCCCTCGCCGAGGGGTCGCGCGGCTCCAGGTTCGCCATGCGCAGGCTGAGCACGCGGCCATCGCCGCGCGGCGTCTCGTCCAGGTCGGAGATCACCGGGCCGTTCGCCGTCTCGCGCACGGTCATCGTCACCGGCGGGGCGCCGCGCACGCGGATGACCTCGGTGCGGGTGACGCGCGCGGCGGAGTCCGGCTCCAGGAACACGTCCTGCGTGTCGGAATGGGTGGTGGTGAAGCCCCAGGCGAGATCGGCGTTGCGGCCGATCACCAGGAAGGGCACGCCCGGCGCGGTGGCCCCGGCGAGGAAGCGCCCGTCGGGGAACTCGATGCGCGCGAGATACCACAGGATGGGCGCGCCGTAGCCGAGATGCGGGTCCGCGGCGAGCAGCGGCGCGCCCGAGGCGCTGCGCGCGCCCGCCACCGCCCAGGCGTTGGAGGCCGAGGCGGGCAGCGGCGCGTCCTCGCCGAAGCGCGGGATGGCGGCGAGCAGCCGCTCGAGCCCCGGCAGCGCGGCCACATCCGCCCGCCCCGCGCTGCGGTCGAGCGGCCAGAGATCCCAGACCCTGCCCTCGGGCAGCACGGCGGCGACCCGCGCGCGCTCGATCTCCGTGCGCCAGTTGCCCGAGAGCCAGAGGCCCATCACCTTCGCCCAGAGCAGGGAATGCTCGGGCCGCCAGGCCTCGGGCGCGCCGAGGATCAGGAACTCCGGCGCGGCGAAGCGCCCGCGCTCGGCGATGCGCGCGTTCACGCCCAGCGCATAGGCGTCGAGCAGCGCGCGGGTGGGGGCGTCGAGGGCGGCGAGATCCTCCTCCGCCCGCTGCGCGAGGCCGAGCAGCCGCGTGAATCGGTCCGCGCGCAGCGCCGCCGGCCCGGCCAGCTCCGCCAGCCGCCCCTGCGCGCCGCGGCGCATCATCTCCATCTGGAACAGGCGGTCGCGCGCGTGGAGGTAGCCGAGCGCCATGGCTGCGTCGCGCTCGTTCGCCGCGGCGATGCGCGGCACGCCCTCCGCGCCGAGGCGGATCTCCACCGGCGCCGAGAGGCCGGGCAGGGCGATGCGCGCCTCGCGCGCCGGCAGCGTCCACCACACCGCACCCAGCGCGCCCAGCGGCAGCCCGAGCAGCAGGAGCAGAAGGGCGCCGAGCGCCCGGCGCAAGAGGCTGGGGCGGCGGCGCCGGCGCATGGGTTATTCGGGCTCGATCCCCGCGCTGCGGATCATCTGCCCCCAGGAGGCGATCTGCGCGACGATGAAGCGGCCCAGCTCCTCGGGCGTCGAGGTGACCCCCTCGAAGAAGACGCGCGCCATGCCCTCGCGGTATTCGGGCTTCGCGCCCACGCGCAGCATGGCGGCCGAGAGCGCCTGGGTCACCTCCGCCGGCAGCCGGGCGGGGCCGAGCAGCGCCGCCCAGCTCAGCATCTCGAAGCCGGTCATGCCCTGCTCGGCCAGGGTGGGCGCCTCCGGCACCAGGCTGCTGCGCGCGCCCGAGGTGATGCCGAGCGCGCGCAGCCGCCCCTCGCGCACATGGGCGATGGAGGGGGCGAGGTCCACCACCATGGAGTCCACCCGGCCCGCCAGCACATCGGTCAGCGCGGGCGGGACGGAGCGGTAGGGCACATGCGTCATCTCCACCCCGGCGTGGCGGGCGATGGCCGCGCTCGCCACGATGCCCGAGGAGTTGCCCGAGGCGTAGGTGACGCGCCCCGGGTTTGCGCGTGCATGGGCCACGAACTCCGCCAGGTTGCGCGCGGGCAGGGCGGGGTTCACCACCAGCCAGAAGGTGTAGTTGCCGAGCCGCGAGATCGGCGTGAAGTCCGCGATCGGGTCGTATTCCAGCCGGCGCATCAGCCAGGGATTGGCGGCGTGCGGCGTGTTGGTGGTGACGAAGAGCGTGTGCCCGTCGGCCGGGGCGCGCACCACCGCCATGGCGGCGATGGCGCCATTGGCGCCGGGGCGGTTGTCCACCGTCACCGTCGCGGGGGGGGGGGGGGAGGAGGGGGGGGGGGAGGGGGGGGGGGGGAGCGGGGGGGGGGGGGAGGAGGCAGGGAAGGGAGAGAAAAGAGGGAGGGGGG
>JBKBSR010000056.1:0-8357 GCA_046291055.1 Roseococcus sp. | reverse complement strand
TGTTTTTCCACCGTCACCGTCACGCCGCCGAGCTCGGCGGCGAGGAGCGGCGCGAGGGTGCGCGCCACCGCATCGGTGCCCGAGCCGGGCGCGAAGGGCACGACGAGGGTGATGGGGCGCGTGGGCCGCCATTCGCCCTGGCCCCCTCCCTGGGCGAGGGCGGGGCGCGCGAGGAGCGGCAGCAGCGGGGCGGTGGCGAGGATCTGTCGGCGGCGCATCTTCCTCAATCTCCCTGGACGTGGCGGCGGATCACCTTCTGCGGGTTCTCGCCATAGGGGGGCGCGTAGATCACGAGCACGCGCACGGGCTCCTCGCCGATCACCTGGAACAGGTGCTCCGCGTCGGCGGGGAAGAAGCAGGCGTCGCCGGGGCCGATCTCGCCCTCCTCGCCGTTGCAGGCGACGCGCGCGCGGCCGGAGAGGATGTAGCAGACCTGCTCGATGCCCGGATGGGCGTGCGGCAGCGCCGCGCCGCCGGGCTGCAGCGTGCCGTGCAGCACCTCCACCTGCCGCGCGCCGACCGTCTCGGGGCCGATCAGCCGGTGGTTCACCGTGCCGTGATGGTTGGCGGGGGAATAGGGCGTCACGTCGCCCATGCGCACGATGAGCGTCATGCCGAGAGCTCCATCTCCGCGACGGCGAGGATGGTGGCCAGGCTCGCGCGCATGCCGCGCAGCGAGGATTCGATCTCCACGTCGATCCACTCCTCCAGCGAATGGGCCCGCCCGCCCGTGCCGCCCGAGCCGATGCGCAGGGCGGGGATGCCGAGGCTCATCGGGATGTTCGCATCCGTGGAGGACCATTCGAAGCCGGGCGCATAGCCCTCGGCGGCGACGGCCGCGGCGGCCAGCCGCGCGATGGGCGCGCCGTTCGGGGTGTGGCCCGCCGGCCGGTCGCCCACGCGGACGACCTCGACCGTCAGCCCGCCCTGGCGCGCCGCGTTCTCGGCCGCCACCGCCGCCTCCACCGCGGCGAGGAAGCCGGCCTCGAGCTTCGCCAGCTCCTCGGCGCCGGCCGAGCGCAGGTCCACCTCCATCGTCACTGCCTCCGGGATGGCGTTGATGGAGGTGCCGCCCGCGACGACGCTGACGCAATGGGTGGTCACCGGCTCGCGCGGCACGCGGATGGCGGCGAGCGCGCGCGCCGCCTCGGCCATGGCGTAGACGGGGTTCACCATGCCGAAGGCGGCGAAGCTGTGCCCGCCCGGCCCGCGGAAGGTGACGCGGTAGCGGCGCGAGCCGATGCCGCCCGTGACGATGCGCTCCACATCGGGGCTGTCCACCGTCAGGAAGGCGCGGAAGCGGCCGCGCTTCGGGTGATGGGCGAAGAGGTGGCGGATGCCGCGCAGGTCGCCCAGCCCCTCCTCGCCCACATCGCCGACGAAGAGGATGTCGTGGCGCGTGCGGATGCCGGCCGCGTCCATCGCCCGCAGGAAGGCGAGGTTGACGGCCAGGCTGCGCGTGTCGTCGCCCACGCCGGGGGCGAAGAGCTTCGTCCCTTCGCGCCGGACGCGCACATCGGTGCCGGCGGGGAAGACCGTGTCGAGATGCGCCGCCACCACCAGGATCTCGCCGTTGCCGAAGCCGCGGCGCAGGCCCATCACATTGCCCACCGCGTCCTGCTCCACCTCCTCGAGGCCGTGGGCGCGCAGCATCTCGAGATAGGCTGCCGCGCGCTTCTCCTCGCCGAAGGGCGGGGCGGGGATTTCGGTGAGGGTGACGATGTCCTGCACCGTGCGCTCGTGCTCGGCGCGCATCACCTCGCAGGCGTGGCGGAAGCGGGCGTCCGCGCGGATGGCGGCGATCGTCTCCTCCGTCTGCGGCGTGGCCCTCATGCGGCGGCCCTCCGGGCGGCGATGGCGGGGGGGATGGCGCCGCGCCGGGCGGCCTCGGCCCAGACCCGCTCGATGGCGGCCGCGCCGCGCCGCGTGATGGCGGCGGCGTCGCCCCGCAGCAGGGCGCGCTGCCCCACCCGCACCACGCCCGCGGTGACGACCGTGTGCGCATCCCGCCCCGCGCCGTTGGTCAGCAGCGCGCGGAGCGGGTTCCACACCGGCTGGTAGCGCGGGGCGGAGAGGTCGAACATCACGAGATCGGCGCGCGAACCCGGCGTGAGCCGCCCGAGATCGGGCCGGCCCAGCGCATCGGCCGCATCGCGCGTCGCCGCGGCGAGCAGGCGCTCCGCGCCGCCGAGCGAGGGGTCGCCCGACTGCGTCTTCGCCAGCACCGCCGCCGCGCGCAGCTCGTCCACCATGTCGAGCGTCACGCCATCGGTGCCGATGCCCAGCCGCACCCCCGCGGCGAGGAAGCGCGCCATCGGCACGGCGCGGCCCGAGCGCGCGAAGCCGAGCGGGCAGGAGGCGATGGCCGCCCCCGCATCGCGCACCCGCGCGATCTCCTCGTCGGTGGCGAACATGCAGTGGCCGAGGATCACGCCCGGCCGCAGCAGGCCGCATGCGGCGAGATGCGCGACGCTGCGCCTGCCGTGGGCCGCTTCCACCGCGGCGATCTCGAGCGGGTTCTGCGCGCAGTGGATGGAGACGATCGCGCCGAGCTCGCGCGCCGCGCGGTCCACCCTGCGCAGAAGTTCGGGCGAGTTGCTGTCCGGCCCGTGCGGGCCGAAGCCCACGCAGGCGAGACCGTCCGGGCCCTGATGCGCCTCGGCGAAGAGGCGCATCACGACGTCGAAGCTGGCGTCGGAGGCGTCCTCGCCGCGCCATTCGGGCCTGCCCTGCGCGTCCATGGCGAGGTTGGGGCGCGTGAACAGGTAGGGGCAGGACCAGCTCCGCAGCCCCAGCGCCGTGGCGCGCGGGATGAAGGCGCGCTGCTGCGGCCGCCAGATGTCGAGCATCGCCGTCGTGCCCGTCATCAGGCATTCGAGCAGCGCCATCTCCACCGCGTCGCCGATCTCCTCGGGGTGCATGATCTCGGCCACCAGGTCGCCGAGCGGCATGAGCAGCGAGAACAGGATGTGCCCGGGAAGCGCGCCCGGCGCGATCTCGTCCGCGAGGCCGCGGAACAGCGGCGCCGAGAAGGCGTGGTTGTGCAGGTTGATCAGGCCGGGCAGCAGCAGCCCGTCCTCCAGCGCGATGCGCTGCGCGTCCATTGAGGGCGGCTCGGAGAGGATGGCGGCGATCCGGTCGCCCTCCACCAGGATGTGCGGCCGCTCTCGCAGCCCCGTCTCGGCGCACCAGGACCAGCGCGGCGAGAGCAGCAGCGCCATTCAGACGACCTGGTTCACGAGGGCGGCCTCGCCCCGCTGCAGCCGGGCGATGTTCTCCAGCATCAGGTCCAGCACGTTATCCTCGTAGGCGCAGGTCTCGCCGCCCGTGTGGGGCGTGACGAAGCTGTTGGGCAGGCGCCAGAGCGGGCTCTCGGGCGGCAGGGGCTCGGTGGCGAAGACGTCGAGCGCCGCGGCGCGGATGCGCCCCTCGCCGAGCGCGGCGATGAGCGCGGCCTCCTCCACCACCGGCCCGCGCGCGCAGTTCACCAGGATGGCCGTGGGCTTCATGGCGGCGAAGCTGCCCGCATGGATCAACCCGCGCGTGGCCTCCGTCAGCGGGCAGACGAGGATCACCGCATCCGCGCGCGGCAGAAGCGAGGGCAGGGCGGCGGCGGCGTGCACCTCGTCCGCGCCGGCCGCCCCGGCTTCGGGGTTCTGGCGCACGGCGATCACCCGCATGTCGAAGGCCTTGAGCAGCCGGATCAGCTTCGCCCCGATCCGCCCCGTGCCGACGACGAGCGCGGTCTTGCCCGCGATTTCGTCCTCGCGCTCGGCGAAATCGCCCTTCATGCCGGACCAGTGCGCCCTGTGCTGGTCGTCGCGCGCGACGAACAGCCTGCGCGTGACGCCGAGCAGCAGCCCCACCGCGTGCTCGGCCACCGCGTTCGCATTGGCCCCGGCCGCGGAGGCGAGGCGGATGCCGTGCGCGGCGAACACCGCGCGGTCATACTGGTCGGTGCCGGCCGAGAGGGACTGGACGAATTTCAGCCGGGGCGAGAGGGCGGGCAGCGTGTTGCGCCACAGCCCGCTGACCACCAGCACATCCGCCTCGCCGATGCGCGCCTCGAGTTCGGGCAGGGAGCGCACCTCGAACCACGGGAAGGGCGCGCCGCGCGCGGCGAAGCGCTCGCCGCAGCGGTAGGCCACATGGGCGAAGCAGATGCTGGGTCGGCTCGGAAAACTCACGCGGATGCCTCTTCGAGAAAGACCTGCACGGCCTGGAACAGCGCGCCCCGGTTGCGCTCCATGAGCATGGTGTGGGTGCCCTCGCCCAGCACCACGAGGCGCTTGCCCGGCGAGGCGGTGAGCAGCGGCAGGATGGCGAAGGCCATGGAGGGGGGCGTGTCGCGGTCCCACTCGCCCACCACCAGCAGGGTGGGGGCGGCGATGCGCGCGGGGTCGTAGAAGGGGCGCCCGGCCTGCCAGAACTCGCGGCTGTCCAGCAGCACGCCGTTGGGCGCGCGCAGCGCGGGCGGGTTGCGGCGCAGCCCCTCGGGGTCGGTCGCCCAGGTCACGCCCGCCCAGTGCTCGAACCAGCCGGCGGGGATGATCGTGTTGCGCGCCGAATCCGGCACGCCGGCGAGCCAGCGCTCGCGCGCCTGGGCCTGCGTCACGAAGCGGTAGGCGCCGAGCTCGGCCGTCGCACCCGTGGCGGCGGGCGAGGCGCCCTCGCGCAGCCACACCGGCGCGTAGAGCACGAGGCGCTCCACCAGCGCGGGGTTCTCGGCGGCGAAGCGCCCCTGGGTGGCCGTGCCCCAGGACCAGCCCATGTGCACGAGGCGCGGCAGGCCCCGGCGCTGGCGGATGAAGGCGGCGGCGGCGGCGATGTCGGCCACCGCCGTCTCGCCCCGCACGATGGGCGGGTTCGCCTCGGGCGGCTGGCTCATCTCCGGCGGGCGGGTGGAGCGGCCATAGCCGCGCAGGTCGAGGCTCCAGACATCGAAGCCGCGGCCGGCGATGTAGTCCATCCAGGAGAGCCCGCCGAGCGGCAGGTCGAAGGCGGTGTGCGCCGGATAGGTCGCGCCATGGACGAAGAGGAGGGTGCGCGCGGGCGAGAAGCCCGTGAGGTTCGCGGGCCTCTTGTTGCGCAGGAACAGCTCGATGCCCGCGTCGCGGGCGGGGACCATGAACTCCTCGGTGACGAGCGGTGCGGGCTGGGCCCCCGACTCGGCGGAGATCAGCAGGGGCGCGGCGAGCGCGGGCGCGGCGAGCACGGCGCGGCGATGCATGAATGTCTCCCTCGGGCGTCTGCGGGCGAGACTACCGAAGGAACGCCCCCGCCGCGAGGGGGCGGGGAGTCGCCGCGCGGCCGATTCACGGCTGCGGCTTCGCCCGCGCCGGTCGGGCGGGGCTACCTCTCGCAGCGGATGAACAGGGTGGAGCGGTGCGCGATCTCGCCCACATCGGCAGTGGGCAGATCGCGCCCCGCGCCCTCGGCCAGGCGCGGCTCCACCCCCGCGCGCCGGGCGAAGGCGAGGGCCGCCTGGCCCTGCACCGCGAAGTTCACGTTCTGCGCGATGTCGCCGGTGCGCTGGGCCACGCGCTGGGCGTTGAGCTTGGAGACGATGACCCCCACCACGCGCCCCTGCATGTCGAGCAGCGGCCCGCCCGAGTTGCCTGGCTGCACTTCGGCGCTGATCTGGTACTGGTTCGGGTTGTCGCCGATGCCGCGCAGCCCGTTCACCACGCCCTGGGTGAGTTTCGGGTCGGAGGAGAGCAGCCCCGCCAGCGGGAAGCCATAGGCCACCACCCCCTCGCCGCGCCGCACCTCGGGCGCGGCGCGGAAGGGCAGGGCGGGGCCGACCAGCCCCGGCACGTTCAGCAGCGCGAGGTCGAGCGCCGCATCCACCCGCGCGGGCGGGCGCGCCTCCATCCAGTGGCCCGAGGGGGTGCGGAGGATGACCCGGTTGCAGCCGTTGATGACGTGCTCGTTCGTCATCACCCGGCCCTCCGCGATCAGGAAGCCCGTGCCGGTGGAGACCTGGCGCGCCTGGCGGTTGGGCTCCACCACCAGCTCGCGCGCGGCGGGGCCGGCGGGGCGGGGCGGGGCAGGGGCGGCGGCCGCGGCGGCGGGGCGCGCGGCCTGCGTCACCTCGATCAGCCGGTTCACGCAGATGTCCTGGCCGAGCAGCCGCGCCTCGCGCCCGTCGGCCAGAACCAGGCGCAGGTCGAAGCGGCAGCCGGCATCGGCGGCCGGGTTCACGCGGAAGCCCGCGCCATCGGCCAGCGGCCGGTCGGGCCGCAGCAGATTGCCGCCCCAGTCGTTCTGCCCGCCGCGCGGGCTGCGCACGGCGTGCAGCGCGGTGGCCTCGGCGCCGGCGCGGTTCACCACCCGGAACTCGCCGGGCTGGGCCGCGTTCTGCGCCGGGGCGGGGAGGGGCAGGGAAAGGGCGAGGAGAAGCAGCAGCAGGGCGCGCATGGGCGGCATGTGCGCTGCTGCTTGCGCCAGCGCAAGGTCAGGCGGGCTTGACCCTGCCACGGTGGCAGGCGCCACCTCGCGCGACATGATGGATCAGGTCACACCCCTCGAACGCCTTCGTCTTCCCGTCTCGGGCATGAGCTGCGCGAGCTGCGCCGGCCGGGTGGAACGCGCGCTGGCCGCCGTGCCCGGCGTCGTCTCCGCCCGGGTGAACCTTGCCGAGGAGAGCGCGGAGGTGGCGGGAAGCGCGCCGCTCCCCGCGCTGGAGGCGGCGCTGCGCCGCGCCGGCTACGGGCTGCGCGAGCGGGTGGTGGAGCTCGCCGTCACGGGCATGAGCTGCGCGAGCTGCGTGGGCCGGCTGGAGCGGGCGCTCTCGGCCGTGCCCGGCGTGCTGGAGGCCGCGGTGAACCTGGCCTCGGAGCGCGCCACGCTGCGCGTGCTGGAGGGGGTGGAGACGGTGGCGCTGGAGGCGGCGGTGGCGCGCGCGGGCTATGCCGTCGCCTCCGCCGGGTCGCGCCGTGGCCTGCCATGGGAGGATCTGGCGCTCGCCCTCGCCGCGCTGCTGGCCGCGCCCTTCCTGCTGGGCATGATCGGCATGGCGCTGGGCAGGGACTGGATGCCGGGGGGCTGGTGGCAGCTCGCGCTCGCCACGCCGCTGCAGTTCGGCCTGGGCTGGCGCTTCTACCGCGCGGGCGTCGCGGCGCTGCGCGCCGGCACGGGCAACATGGACCTCTTGGTGGCGATGGGCACGAGCGCGGCCTATGGCCTCTCGCTCTGGATGCTGCTGACGCAGGCGCACGCGCACCACCTCTATTTCGAGGCGGCCGCGCTGGTGATCTTCTTCGTGCTGCTGGGCAAGCGGCTGGAGGCGCGTGCCAAGCGCGCCACCGCGGGCGCCATCCGCGCGCTGCTCGACCTCAAGCCCCGCACCGCCCGGCGCATCGAGGCGGAGGGAGAGCGCGAGATTCCCGCCGCGCTGCTGCGCGTGGGGGACCGCGTTGCCCTGCGCCCCGGCGAGCGCGTGCCGGCCGATGGGGTGATCGAGGCGGGCGAGGCGGGGCTGGACGAGAGCGCGCTGACCGGCGAGAGCCGCCCCGTGCCCAAGGCGCCGGGCGATTCCCTCGCCACCGGCACGGTGGTGCTGGACGGCGCGCTGACGCTGCGCGTCACCGCCGTGGGCGAGGAGACGGTGCTGGCGCGCGTCGCCGCGCTGGTGGCCGCGGCCCAGGCCAGCCGCGCGCCCATCCAGAAGCTGGTGGACCGCGTCTCGGCCGTCTTCGTGCCCGTCGTGGTCGCCATCGCCCTCGCCACGCTGGCGGGCTGGCTGATCATGGGCGCTGGGGTGGAGGAGGCGGTGATCCACGCCGTGGCGGTGCTGGTCATCGCCTGCCCCTGCGCGCTCGGCCTCGCCACGCCGGCGGCCATCATGGCCGGCACGGGGGCGGCGGCGCGCGCGGGCATCCTGCTGCGCGACGCCGAGGCCATCGAGCGGGGGCATGGCGTGAGTCTCGTCGCCTTCGACAAGACGGGCACGCTGACCGAGGGCCGGCCCGCGCTCGCCGCCCTGCATGAGGCCGAGCCGGGCGCGCTGGCGCTGGCCGCCGCCCTGCAGCAGCACAGCGAGCACCCGCTGGCGCGCGCCGTGCTGGCCGCCCATGGCGCGCCGCCGCCGCCGGTCGAGGGCTTCCGCGCTCTGCCCGGCCGCGGCGTGACGGGGGCGGTGGCGGGGCGCGCGCTCTGGCTCGGCAACCGGCGGCTGGCGGAGGAGCGGGGGGCGGGCGGCGCCTTCGCGGCCCAGGCGGCGGCCGAGGAGGCGCTGGGCCGCACCCTCGCCTGGCTGGGCGAGGGGGGGCGGGTGCTCGCCCTGCTCGCTTTCGAGGATTCGCCGCTCCCTGGCGTGGCCGAGGCGGTGGCGCGGCTGCGCGCGATGGGGCTTC
>JBKBSR010000055.1:0-12576 GCA_046291055.1 Roseococcus sp. | reverse complement strand
GCCCTCGCGCGGGCCGATCATGACGCCCAGCGCGAGCAGGCTTTCCAGCACGGGCATGGGCTCTCCTTCACCGTTCAGCCGGGGCGGTGGCCGAGGCGGCGCGAGACCTCGCGCGCCGCCTCGCGCACGCGGCGGGACAGCGGGGCGAGGCGCGGCTCGACGCGCGGGATGGGCCCGGCCAGCATCACCGCCGCCACCACCGCGCCGCGCGCGTCGAAGACCGGGGCGGCGATGCCGGCCACCCCCTCGGTTGTCTCGCCCAGCGTCACGGCGAAGCCCTGCGCGCGCGTCTCGGCCACCAGACGGCGCAGCGCGCGGCGGTCGGTCACGCTCGCGGGGCTGTGCGGGACGAGGCGCGCGCCGCGCAGGAACTCCTCCGGCCAGGGCGGCGGCATGAAGGCGAGCATCACGCGGCCCGAGGCGGTGCAGTGGATGGGCCGCGCATCGCCCACCGTGGCCGCGAAGCGCAGCGCGGTGCGGCTCTCCACCTTGTCGGCATAGACCATGGCGCGCCGGTCGGGCGCGAGCACGGCGAGCATGGCCGTCTCGCCCGCCTGCCCGGCCAGGCGCTCCAGCACCGGCCGCGCGGTGGCGACGAGATCGGCATCCCCCGCCCCGGCGAGGATGGCGCGCGCGAGGCCGACCGCCAGCGGCCCCAGCCGCCACAGCCCGTCGCGCTGTTCGGCATGGCCTTCGGCGGCCAGGCCGCGCAGCAGGCCGAGCAGGCTGGTCTTGGGCGCGCCCGTCGCGGCAGCGAGGGCGGCGAGCGAGACGCCCTGCGGCGCGGCAGCGAGGCGGCCCAGGATCTCCAGCACCCGCCCGACCGAGCGCGGGCCGGGGCGCGGAACGCCGCGGCGCTCCATCTCAGGCCGGCTCGCCGCGCGCGATCCCCGCCCGCCCGCCCCGGACGGCGAGCCCGGCGCGGATGTGGGCGGCGGAGGGCGCGGGCGTCAGCGTGAAGGGCGGCAAGCCGGGCCAGGGCCGCCGCGCCGCCAGCCCGCCATCGCGCGGCGTTCCGGGCGGCGTGCGACGCCGCAGCGGCGGATGACGGACCATGGCCTCCTCCCTCGGCCCCTCCTGGACGTGTTCGGCTATGTGAACAGCGTGTGTTTTTGCGAACACATCGGTCAAGCCTTCGCGTTGACGCCGCGCCGCCGCGGCCGCATCCTCGCGCGGGGAAGGAACCGCCTATGGATTTCACCCTCTCGCCCGAGCAGGCGGCGATCCGCGAGCAGATCGCCCGCATCTGCGCGGATTTCCCGGACGACTACTGGCTGGCGCGCGACCGCGAGGGCGCCTTCCCGCAGGATTTCCACGCCGCCATGGCCGCGGGCGGATGGCTCGGCATCGCCATGCCGGCGGAATACGGCGGGGGCGGCCTCGGCATCCTCGAGGCGGCGCTGATGATGGAGACCATCGCCGCCTCGGGCGCCTGCATGTCCGGCGCCTCGGCGCTGCACATGAACATCTTCGGCCTGAACCCGGTGGTGGTGTTCGGCACCGAGGAGCAGAAGCGCCGCTTCCTGCCGCCCCTCATCGCGGGGCGCGACAAGCCCTGCTTCGCGGTGACCGAGCCCGATGTCGGCCTCAACACCACCGCGCTCAAGACGCGCGCGGAGCGCCGCGGCGACCGCTACGTGGTGAACGGGCAGAAGATGTGGATCTCCACCGCCCAGGTGGCGAACCGCATGCTGCTGCTCGCGCGCACCACGCCGCTCGAGAAGGTGCGCCGCAAGACCGAGGGCCTCAGCCTCTTCTACACGCGGATCGACCGCGCGCGGGTCGAGGTGCGCCTGATCGAGAAGATGGGCCGCCACGCGGTGGACTCGAACATGGTGTTCTTCGACGGCTTCGAGATCCCGCTCGAGGACCGCATCGGCGAGGAAGGCGAGGGCTTCCGCTACATCCTGCACGGCATGAACCCCGAGCGCATCCTGATCGCGGCCGAGGCGGTGGGCATAGGCCGCGCCGCGCTGCGCCGCGCCTCGGCCTATGCGAGGGAGCGCCGCGTCTTCGGCCGCCCCATCGGGCAGAACCAGGCCATCCAGCATCCGCTTGCGCGCAACTGGGCGGAGCTGGAGGCGGCCGAGCTCATGGTCTGGAAGGCGGCCAGCCTCTACGACGCGGGCAGGGAGTGCGGCGCGGAGGCCAATGCGGCCAAATACCTGGCCGCCGAGGCCGGATTCCGCGCGGCCGAGACGGCGGTGATGACCCATGGCGGCATGGGCTACGCCCAGGAATACCATGTGGAGCGCTACCTGCGCGAGAGCCTGATCCCGCGCATCGCCCCCGTCTCGCGCGAACTCATCCTCTCGCACATCGCCGAGCGCGTGCTCGGCCAGCCGAAATCCTATTGATGCGGGCGGCGTGACATGCCGTCCGCATCGAGCATGCCGGGTCGGCGGGCGGCGGCGTGCCGAAACGAACGCATGCCGGCGGCCGCCGGCATGAGCCCTGCGCCCGACCTCGCGCGCCTGTCCGCCCCGCCTCGCCACGCCGCGCGCGGATGCGGACGTCGTCGTCACATGGAACGCCACCTCAGGGAGCACGCCCCATGACCCAGAGTGCAGGACGCGGCTTCGGCGCGCTGGCCGGGCTCAGGGTGCTCGACCTCACCCAGGTGCTGATGGGCCCCTTCTGCACCCAGATCATGGCCGACCACGGCGCCGAGGTGATCAAGGTGGAGGGCCCGGAGGGCGACACGACGCGCGAGGTGCCCATGCTCGCCGCCCCGCGCGAGGGCGCGATGTTCCTCAACCTCAATCGCGGCAAGCGCGGCCTCGCGCTCGACCTGAAGAAACCCGCGGCGCGGGCGGCGCTGCTGCGCCTCGCCGAAGGGGCGGACGTGTTCATCCACTCGATGCGCGCCGACGCCATCGCGCGGCTCGGCCTCGGCTACGCCGAGGTGAGCAGGGCCAACCCGCGCATCGTCTATGCGAATGTCTATGGCTTCTCGCGCCGCGGCCCCTATGCGCCCCGGGCCGCCTATGACGACATCATCCAGGCGATCAGCGGCATGGCCGGCATCCAGGCGCGGATGCAGGGCGAACCCGCCTATTCCGGGACGCTGGTGGCCGACAAGGTCTCGGGGCTGACCGTGCTCTACGCCGTGCTGATGGCGCTGCTGCACCGCGCCCGCACCGGCGAGGGGCAGGAGATCGAGGTCGGCATGTTCGAGACCATGGCGAACTTCGTGCTGACCGACCATATGAACGGCGCGCTGTTCGACCCGCCGCGCGGCCCGCCGGTCTATCCGCGCGCCGCCTCGCCGCAGCGCCGACCCTACCGCACCAAGGACGGCTGGATCGCGGCGCTGGTCTACACCGACAAGCAGTGGCGCGCCTTCCTCGACCTCGCGGGCCATCCGGACTGGGCGAAGGATCCGCGCTTCGCGACCTTCCGCGGCCGGTCGCAGCATGTGGACGAATGCTACCGCCATGTGGCCGAGACGCTGGCCACGCGCAGCACCGCCGAGTGGCTGGAGGGCTTCGCGCGGGCGGGAATCCCCGCCGCCCCGGTGAACGACACCGAGGATCTGCTGCGCGACCCGCACCTCCTCGCCACGGGCTTCTTCATGGAGCAGGAGACGCGGCACGGGCGGATGCGCTTCCCGGGCATGCCCGCCTGGTTCTCGCGCACGCCGGGGCGCGTGGAGGGGCCCGCCCCCGCGCATGGCCAGGACGGGCGCGCCGTGCTGGAGGAGGCCGGCTTCAGCGAGGCGGAGATCGCCTCACTGGTCGCAGAAGGCGGCCTTCTCCTGCCCGGGGGCTAGCATCTCCTCGGGCGGGCAGAAGATGTCGCGCAGCGTGATCAGCAGCCGCTCCACCCGCGGGTCCGCCACGCGGTAATGGATGGAGGTGGCGGCGCGGCGCGTCGCCACCAGCCCGTCGGCGCGCAGCTTGGCCAGGTGCTGCGAGATGGCGGGCTGGGAGAGCCCCACCATCTCCGCCAGGCGCCCCACCGTCACCTCGCCCTCCGTGATCAGGTGGCAGAGCAGCAGCAGCCGCCGCTCATTGGCCAGCAGGCGGAGGAGCTGGGCGGCCTCGCCCGCGCGCTCCTCCATCTCGGGGGGCAGGGCAAGAGGCCGGGTCGGAATCGAAACATCCATGGCCGCGCCGTGTATCATGCAGGGCCTCCCGTTGTCAGGCGCGTTTCGAGTCGGCCGGGCAGGTGTTCACGCCGAGCAGCGAATAGGCCGGGCAGGTGCGCAGCAGGCCGGTGGCCAGAGGAAGCACGCCGATCCAGCCCCAGGCGCCGATCCAGCCCGCCAGCGCGGCGATGATCAGCAGCAGCCCCACCGCCACGCGCAACACGCGATCGAGGCCGCCGACATTGGTTGCGAACATGCTGGTTCTCTCCATCCAGGACGGGCCGAACGCCCGCCCTATATTCGCGCGCGCTGATGGAAAGGGGAAGCGGAGTTTCCTGACCCTTCCGTCAGCGGCCCGTCATGATCCGCTCCACCAGTTGTTTCACAGTGGGGATGAAGCCGTTCGAATAAAAGGGGTCGCTGCCGAAACGGTAGGCGTTGTGCCCGGCGAACATCAGGTTGTTCTCCAGGCTGCCGTCATGGGCGATGTCCTGCAGCGTCTTCTGGATGCAGAAGCTGCGCGGATCGGCCTTCTTGCCGTTCGAGTAGTCCGGCCCGTGCTGCGACCAGTTGGAGAAGCGGCAGGCCGAGAGGCAGCCCATGCAGTCGATCTGGTCCTTCAGGATCTCGCGGGACTTTTCGGGGGTGACGAAGATCAGGGTGGAGTCGGGGGTCCGCATCGCCTCGGTGAAGCCCTGCGCCACCCAGGCCAGGGCGCGCTCGCGGTCGCCGGGGGTCAGCCAGACGACGCGCTTGCGCGGGCCCACGCCGAACTCGGCCGTGTGCTCGCCCACCGGCTCCATGGTATAGGCCACCTGGCGCTCGTTGCGCTCCTCCAGCTCCTGAAGGAAGGCGTTCTTCACGGCGCTGGAATAGAAGCCGGTCGGCGAGAAGGGCTGCAGCATCACGTCGCCGGGCTTGAGCTCGGTCAGCCGCTTCTTCCAGGCGTCGCTGATCGGGCTTTCCTTCGTCAGCAGCGGGCGGGTGCCGAACTGGAAGGCGACGGGGCCGAGTTCCGGGTTGTCGATCCAGTCCTCCCATTCCTCCAGCCACCAGACGCCGCCGGCCATGATGATGGGCGTCTCGTCCAGCCCGAAGGCGCGCATCTGCTCGCGCAGCTTGCGCACGCGCTCATAGGGGGGTTCGGGCTTCTTCGGATCCTCGCTGTTGGAGAGGCCGTTGTGCCCGCCCGCCAGCCAGGGATCCTCGTAGACCACCCCGCCCAGCCATTCGCGCGCCTTGTGGTAGCTGCGCTTCCACAGCGCGTTGAAGGCGCGCGCCGAGCTCACGATCGGGTAGTAGTGCACGCCGAAGTCGCGCGCGATCTCGGCCAGGCGGTAGGGCATCCCCGCGCCGCAGGTGATGCCGTTGATCAGGCCCTTCGCACCCTCCAGCACGCCGCGGATCACCCGCTCGGCCCCGCCCATCTCCCACAGGATGTTGGCGTGGATGCGCGCGCGGGGCCCGCCCACCTCGCGGGCTTCCTTCGCCTGCGCGATGCCGCCGGCGATGCCGTAGGCCACCAGCTCCTCGTGCCGGTCGCGGCGGGTGGTGCCCTTGTAGATCTGGCGGATGGTGCGGCCTTCGGAATCGTAGCTGTCGGCGTTCACGGCCGAGAAGGTGCCCACCCCGCCCGCGGCCGCCCAGGCCCCGGCGGTGAGCCCGTTGCTCACGGCCACGCCCTTGCCGCCCTCCACGAGGGGGAGGACTTCCACGCCGCCCATGCGGATCGCGTTGATCGCCTTCACTGCACGCTCTTCCCAGCCAGTCAGGGTTCTTGTGACGTTATCATGAATCCGCCCGGCGCAAGCGGCGCCGGGCGGACAGGCGCGCGGTTCAGTCGTCGCGGCGCTCGCGGCGGGGGCCGCGCTCGCCCCGGTCGCGGCGGGGGCGGTCCTCGCCCTCCCCCTCCTCGCGCTGCGGGCGCGGGCGGCGCTCGCCCACCTGCTCGGTGATATCCGCGCCTGTCTCCTGGTCCACCACGCGCATGGAGAGCTTCACCTTGCCGCGGTCGTCGAAGCCCAGCACCTTGACCTTCACGAGGTCGCCTTCCTTCACCACGTCGGTGGTCTTGGCCACCCGGTCATTGGCGAGCTCACTGATGTGCACGAGGCCGTCCCGCGCGCCCAGGAAGTTCACGAAGGCGCCGAATTCGGCCGTCTTCACCACCTTGCCGGTGTAGATCACGCCCACCTCCGGCTCGGCCACGATGCCCCTGATGCGGGCGATGGCCGCATCGGTCGCCTCCTGGTTCGTGGAGGCGATCTTGATGGTGCCGTCGTCCTCGATGTCGATCTTCGTGCCGGTCTGCTCGACGATCTCGCGGATCACCTTGCCGCCGGTGCCGATCACCTCGCGGATCTTGTCCTTGGGCACGGTGATCACGGTGATGCGCGGGGCGGTGGCCGCGAGGTCGGTGCGCGCGCCGCTGATCGCCTTCGCCATCTCGCCCAGGATGTGCAGCCGGCCCTCCTTCGCCTGCTGCAGCGCGGTGCGCATGATGTCGAAGGTGATGGAGGTGATCTTGATGTCCATCTGCAGGCTGGTGATGCCCGCCTCGGTGCCGGCCACCTTGAAGTCCATGTCGCCGAGGTGGTCCTCGTCGCCCAGGATGTCGGAAAGAACGGCGAAGCCGCGCTCCTCCTTGATCAGCCCCATGGCGATGCCCGCCACCGGCCGCGCCAGCGGGCAGCCCGCGTCCATCAGCGCGAGCGAGGTGCCGCAGACGGTGGCCATCGAGGAGGAGCCGTTGGACTCCGTGATCTCGGAGACCACGCGCAGCGTGTAGGGGAACTTCTCCTTCTCCGGCAGCACGGGGTGGATGGCCCGCCAGGCGAGCTTGCCGTGGCCGATCTCCCGCCGGCCGGGCGAGCCCATGCGGCCCGTCTCGTTCACCGAGTAGGGCGGGAAGTTGTAGTGCAGCATGAAGTCCTCGCGGTACTCGCCCGTGAGCGCGTCCACGATCTGCTCGTCCTGCCCGGTGCCCAGCGTGGCGACGCAGAGGGCCTGCGTCTCGCCGCGGGTGAACAGCGCCGAGCCATGCGCGCGCGGCAGCACGCCCACCTCCGCCACGATGGGGCGCACGGTCTTCGTGTCGCGCCCGTCGATGCGCAGGCCGGTGTCGAGGATGGCGTTGCGCACCACCTCCGCCTCCAGCTCCTTCAGCAGCCCCTTGGCGGCGGCGGTGTCCGCGCCCTCGGCCTCGAGCGTGGCGAGCACGGCCTTCTTCACATCGCCCACCGCCTTCTGGCGCGCGAGCTTCTCGGTGATGCGGTAGGCCTCGGCCATCTGGGCGCGGCCGAGCTCCGCGATGCGGGCCTTGAGCGCGGCAAGCGCGGGGTCCTCCTCTGCGAGCGGCCAGGGCTCCTTAGCCGCCACCTCGGCCAGCGCGATGATGCCCTCGATCACCGGCTGGAAGCCTTTGTGGCCGAACTCCACGGCGCCGAGCATCACCTCCTCGGACAGTTCGGAGGCCTCGCTCTCCACCATCAGCACGCCCTCGGCCGTGCCGGCGACGACGAGATCGAGCTTGGAGAGCTTGCGCTGCGCCAGCGTGGGATTCAGTACATAGGCCCCGTCGATGTAGCCCACGCGCGCCGCGCCCACGGGGCCGAAGAACGGGATGCCCGAGAGCGTCAGCGCCGCGGAGCAGCCGACCATGGCGACCACGTCGGGGTCGTTCTCCAGGTCATGGCTGAGGACGGTGGCGATGACCTGCACCTCGTTGCGGAACCCCTCGGGGAAGAGCGGGCGGATGGGCCGGTCGATGAGGCGGGAGACCAGCGTCTCGTTCTCGCTGGGCCGGCCCTCGCGCTTGAAGAAGCCGCCGGGAATCTTGCCGGCCGCGAAGGCTTTCTCCTGGTAGTTCACGGTCAGCGGGAAGAAGTCCTGCCCCGGCTTCACGCTGCGGCTGCCCACCACGGTGCAGAGCACGATGGTGTCGCCCAGGCGCGCCATCACCGCGCCATCGGCCTGGCGGGCGATCTTGCCCGTCTCGAGCGTGAGGACCTGGCCGCCCCAGGGAATGTCCTTGCGGAAGTAGTTGTCGAACATGCGTCGTCCTGTCTCGCCCCGCCGCGCGGGGCATGGGTGGACGCGGCGCGACAGGGTGGCAGGTGCACGCGGAACGCCTCGCGGGAGGGGAGGCTTTCGGCGTCTCGGGGAACATGGGGGCCGGGGCGCGGAGGCCGCGGCGAAGCCATGTGGCCGGAAACGCCGCCAGACCCGCGATCCGCCAGGGTTCTGTGGCTCTGACAACCCGCCGCGCGCGCGCTGCGGTGGGCCGCGCCGGAAGGCTCCGTCGCCGCCACGCGCCTTATGGACCGGATGGCCGCGTCGCGCCAGCGGAAAAACGCCGCCCGGCCATGCGCGCCCGGGCGGGCGGCGCGTCCTCACGACCGCCGCCTTCTCCGCTCCGCGAGATGGCCGCGCCGCCGCCGCACCGGATCCCATCGACGCAAAGCTTCGATGGGCGCCCGACACCCCTGCGCGCGATACGGGCGGCATGTGATGCCGCCCGCATCAGACCGGCACGCGGACGCTGATGGTGATCACGATCTCGTCGCCGATCAGAAGCCGTTCGGCCACCATGCCATAGGCGCGGCGGCTCAGCCGCCCCACGGCCACGAAGAGGGCCTGCCCGCCCTCGCGCCCCAGCAGCCGCGCCTCCAGCAGCCAGGGCCGGCTGATGCCGCGCAGAGTGAGCGTGCCCTCGATGGGAAAGCGCCACGCGCGCCCCGCGCCGAGCGCCACCCCCTCGAAAAGGGCCTCCGGGTAGCGCGCGCTGTCGAAAAACGCTTCGGAGCGCAGCATCTCGTCCGCGCCGGGGTAGGCGACGCTGGCCGAGCCCGTCTCCACCGTGCCGGCGATGCGCGTGGCCTCCGGCCGCTCCGGGTCCAGCTCCAGCAGGGTGCGGAAGCGGCGGAACTCGCCCTCCGAGCGCAGCAGGCCGAGATGGCGCGCGGAGAAAGTGATGCGGCCCTCGCGCTCGGTGATGACATGCCGCCACACTTCCCCGCGCGCCGGGCGAGACGCGGGCATGAGCAGCAGGAGCGGCAGGGCGCGGCGGGAAAGCCCCGCGCCGCGGGCGCGCGAGGGGGCGGGGGCGGGGAAGCGGAGCGGGAACGCGCCGCCGGGCACGCCGGAGGTCCCGCTCAGCGCCGCACCGGGCGAGGAATCGCGTCCAGGCCGATGTCCAGTTCCCGCCCGGCCGTGTCCACCCGATAGGGGCTGCGCTGGCCGGGCAGGCGCAGCGTCATCACGCCATGGACGTCGGGCGCGCCGAGCTTGATGCGCGCCATCCGCTCGAGCGGCACGAAGCGGTGCACGGGGCCGAACAGGCCGAGCGTCTCGATCACGATGCCGCTGCCGTCGCGCGGGCGGAGGATGCGCATGACATGGCGCTTGCGCCGCCCGTCGGCGACCAGGGCCGCGGCCAGCAGCAGCGCCTGGCCCAGGATCAGGGTGCGGCTGTCATCGCCCGTGGGCCACCATTCCACGAGGCTCGCAACCAGAAGCACCGCCCCGATGAGGCAGGCGCCCCACAGCGCGAGGCTCAGCGCGCGCAGGGAGCGGCCCCAGCCCGCCTCGAACAGCACCGTGAAACGCGCGCGTCGGGCGGCGGCGGTCCGGCTCATGCCGCGCCCCGCCGCCCGCCGCGGGGATGACCGGGGAGAGGCCAGGCGCCCGCCATGCGGCCCCCGCTCGCCCCGGCCGGATCAGCGGCGCAGGCCGAGGCGGCCGATCAGCGCCTCGTAGCGCGCCTTGTCCTTGCGCTTGAGGTAGTCCAGCAGGCCGCGCCGCTGGCCCACCAGCACCAGCAGGCCGCGCCGGCTGTGGAAGTCCTTGGCGTGGGTCTTCAGGTGCTCGGTGAGGTTGGCGATGCGCTCGGAGAGCAGCGCCACCTGCACCTCGGGGCTGCCCGTGTCGCCGGGCTTGGTGGCGTATTCGGCGATGAGCGCGCTGCGGCGCTCGGCGGTGATCGACATCGGCGTGACCCTTCGGTTGGAGTGCGTCGCGGTTCCGCCGCCTCAGGCCGTGGCCATCAGCCGCTCCGGCCGCAGCAGCCCCTCCTCGAGGCGGCACAGGCCGATGAACCGCTCCCCTGCCATCGCGCGCACCAGGCCGCCGTCGGGGTCGGCCGCGGATGGAACCCGGCCCATGAACTCGACCAGGCTGAGAGCCTGGCCGAACCCGAGGCGGGCGGCCTCCCCTTCCGTGACGGCCAGCGCCGGGATGTCGGCCAGCGCGGTCGTGACGGGCAGCAGGAGGTCCAGCGAAGGAGGCGGCGTATCGCCCGTTCCCGCGATCTTGTCCAGTGGAACGGCATGCGATTCGCGGAAGGGCCCCACGCGAAGGCGGCGCAGCGCGGCGATGTGCCCCACCGTGCCCAGCGCCCGCGCGAGATCCCGCGCGAGCGAGCGCATGTACACGCCCTTGCCCGACTGCACCTCGAACTCCGCATGGTCGGCGTCGGGCCGCGCGACCAGTTCGAAACGGTCCACCCGGGCCGGGCGGGGCTCCAGCGCCACCGCCTGCCCCTCGCGCGCGAGGTCATAGGCGCGCTCCCCGCCGACCTTGATGGCCGAGAAGGCGGGCGGCACCTGCATGATGTCGCCCAGGAAGGCAGGCAGCGCGGCCCGGATGGCCTCGTCCGTCGGGCGGACGGGGCTGGTCCCGGTCACCTGGCCGTCGGCGTCGTCGGAATCGCGCGCCTCGCCGAAGCGCAGGGTGAAGCGATAGACCTTCGTCCCGTCCATCACATAGGGCACGGTCTTGGTGGCGGCGCCGAAGGCGATGGGCAGAAGCCCCGTGGCGAGCGGATCGAGCGTGCCGCCATGGCCGGCCTTCTGCGCGTCGAAGGCGCGCTTGACGCGGTTCACGACCTCGGTGCTGCCGAGGCCCTGGGGCTTGTCCACGATGAGCCAGCCGCTGATGTCGCGGCCGCGGGGCTTCTTCCGGTGCGGGCGGGCCATGGCGCTCTTCGATGTCGGGAGGCGGGGTTCTAGCCCGAAACCCGCGCGGCGGAAGCGCGCGGGCGCGCGGCAGCCATGCGCGCGGCCTATTCCTCCTCGGCCTCGCGGGGCGCGAGGTCGCGCGCCACCTCCGGCCGGCGCAGCAGCGCGCTCATCCGCACCGCGTGATCGAGCGCTGTGTCGGGCTGGAAGTGCAGCTCCGGCGCGTATCTGAGGCGCACCGCGCGCGCCACCTGGGCGCGCAGGAAGGGCGCGGCGCGCTTCAGCGCGGCGAACTGCGCGGCCGGCAGGTCGCGCCCCAGACCGCTGACGAAGGCCGTCATGTGCTTGAGGTCGGGCGAGGCGCGCACCTCGGTCACGGTGATGCGCGCGCCGAGCAGATCGGCATCGCGGAAATCCCCGCGCTCGAACAGCCCGGCCAGCGCGTGGCGGATTTCCTCGGCCACGCGGAGCTGCCGCTGCGAGGGGCCGGCGGCGGGATCGCGCGGCGCGGAGCGACGGGCCATCGGAAACCTTTCAGCCGGCGCGGCCGGCCAGCGGGGGCGCGACATCCGGGGCAGGCCGCCGCAAGGCGACCGACGCCCGAGGGCGAAGACCATCGGGGGAAGCCGGCGGCCGCTAGGCGGCGGCCACCGTCTCCGTCTCGAAGCACTCGATCTGGTCGCCCACGCGGATGTCGTCGAAGTTCTTGAAGCCCATGCCGCATTCGTAGCCGTTCGTGACCTCCTTCACGTCGTCCTTGAAGCGGCGCAGGGTCGAGAGCTCGCCCTCGTGGACCACCACGCCGTCGCGGATCAGGCGGAAGCCGCAGCCGCGGCGCACCACGCCCTCGGTCACGCGGCAGCCCGCCACGCGGCCCACCTTCTTGATGTCGAAGACCTGCAGGATCGTCGCGTAGCCGATGAAGTTCTCGCGCTGCACGGGCGCGAGCCTGGACTTCACCAGCGCCTCGATGTCGTCCGCCACCTGGTAGATGATCGAGTAGTAGCGGATGTCCACGCCGTCGCGGCTTGCCATCTCGCGCGCCTGGCTGGTGGCGCGCACGTTGAAGGCGACGACCACGGCGTTGGAGGCCTTGGCGAGCTGGATGTCGCTCTCGGTGATCTGGCCGACCGCCGAGTGCAGCACGCGCACCTTCACCTCCTCGTTGCCGAGCTTGCCGAGGGTGACGTTGATCGCCTCGGCAGAGCCCTGCACGTCCGCCTTGACGACGACGGCGACCTCCTTCTGCTCGCCCGCCTGGATGCGGGCCAGCATCTCGTTCAGCGAGCCGCGCGCGGCACCCATGGCGGCAGCCGCCTTCTCGCGCAGCTTGCGCTGGCGGAACTCGCTCACCTCGCGCGCGCGCGCCTCGCCGTCCACGGCGATCATGTTCTCGCCCGCGCTCGGCACGCCCGAGAGGCCGAGCACCTCCACCGGCACCGAGGGACCGGCGGACTTCACCTGCTGGCCCTTGTCGTCGACGAGGGCGCGCACGCGGCCCCACTCGGCCCCGGCCACCACGATGTCGCC
>JBKBSR010000054.1:0-12586 GCA_046291055.1 Roseococcus sp. | reverse complement strand
GCCGAGATCATCGCCTCGGTGAAGCGGGGCATCTACGCCGTGAACTTCGGCGGCGGGCAGGTGGACATCACCAGCGGCAAGTTCGTCTTCTCGATGAGCGAGGCCTACCGCATCGAGGACGGAAAGCTCGGCGCCCCGGTGAAGGGCGCGACGCTGATCGGCAACGGCCCCGATGCGCTGACGAAGATCACCATGATCGGCAATGACAGCGCCATGGATCCAGGCATCGGCACCTGCGGCAAGAACGGCCAGGGCGTGCCGGTGGGGGTGGGTCAGCCCACCCTGAAGATGACCGGCCTGACCGTGGGCGGGACAAGCCTCTAGCCGCACCCTGCGGCGCGCCGGTCCGGGCGTCGGTTCGCGGCTGGGGCGGGAGGGGGTGGTGGAGCCAAGGGGAGTCGAACCCCTGACCTCTTGAATGCCATTCAAGCGCTCTCCCAACTGAGCTATGGCCCCCCGGGGAGTGGCGGGCGTATAGCCCCCGCCGCCGCGCCCCGCAACCCCACCCTCCGCGCCTTCCTGCCCCGGCGCCCGCGGCCGGCGCCCGGCCGGAAGGATTCGCCTCATGGCCGATTCCAGCCCCGCCCGATCTGCTCTAGTTTCCGCCCCGACCAGCACGCGAGGACATGGCGAGATGCGAAAGGTCTATCCCGACGCGACGGCGGCGCTTGCCGGCCTGCTGCGCGACGGCATGGTGATCCACTCCGGCGGCTTCGGCCTCTGCGGCATTCCCGCCGCGCTGATCGACGCGGTGAAGGAGAGCGGGGTGAAGAACCTCACCGTCGTCTCCAACAACGCGGGCATCGACGACGTGGGCCTCGGCAAGCTGCTGCGCACCCGCCAGATCCGCAAGATGATCGCGAGCTATGTGGGCGAGAACGCGGAGTTCGCGCGCCAGTATCTGGCCGGCGAGCTCGAGATCGAGTTCAACCCGCAGGGCACGCTGGCTGAGCGCATCCGCGCCGGCGGCGCCGGCATCCCGGCCTTCTACACGAAGACAGGCGTGGGCACCGCCGTGGCCGAAGGCAAGCCCACCGCCGAGTTCGACGGCGAGACCTATGTGATGGAGCGCGGCATCGTGGCCGACCTCGCGCTCGTCCACGCCTGGATGGGCGACACCGAGGGCAACCTGATCTACCGGCGCACCGCGCGGAACTTCAACCCGGTGATGGCCACCGCGGCGAAGGTGACGGTGGCGCAGGTGGAGCATCTCGTGCCCGTCGGCCAGCTCGACCCCGACCACATCCACACCCCCGGCATCTACGTGAAGCGCATCGTCGCCCTGCCGCCGGGCTACGAGAAGCTGATCGAGAACCGCACCGTCCGCCCGCGCAGCGCCGCCGCCGCCGCCGGCAGCGACGCCACCGCCTGAGAGGAGACGCCCCATGCCCTGGACCCGCGACGAGATGGCGGCGCGCGCGGCGCGCGAGCTCGAGGACGGTTTCTACGTCAATCTCGGCATCGGCATCCCCACTCTGGTGGCCAACCACATTCCCCCCGGCATCTCCGTGCAGTTGCAGAGCGAGAACGGGATGCTCGGCATCGGCCCCTTCCCCGAAGAGGGCAGCGAGGACCCCGACATCATCAACGCCGGCAAGCAGACCGTCTCCCTGCTGCCCTCCTCCTCGATCTTCTCCAGCGCGGATTCCTTCGCGATGATCCGCGGCGGGCACATCGACCTCTCCATACTCGGCGCGCTGCAGGTGGCCGCGAACGGCGACCTCGCGAACTGGATGATCCCCGGCAAGATGGTGAAGGGGATGGGGGGGGCGATGGACCTCGTCGCCGGGGTGAAGCGCGTAATCGTGCTGATGGAGCACACCGCCGGCGGCAAGCCCAAGCTGCTGAAGCAGTGCACCCTGCCGCTGACCGGCCAGCGCGTGGTGGACATGGTGATCACCGACATGGGGGTGTTCACCCTGGCGCGCCGCGGCCCGACGGATCTGCGCCTGATCGAGCTCGCCCCGGGTGTCACGCTGGAGGCGATCCGCGCCGCCACCGAGGCGGAGTTCACCGTGGCCCTGCCCGCCCAGGCCGCGGCCGGCTGACACGGCCGGCATGCCATGCCGCCCGTATCGCGCAGGCCGGGTTGGCGGGCGGCGGCGTGCCGAAACAAGGCCGGGCCAGCGGCCGCTGGCACGAGAGCGCCCCCGGCGCGCCCATGACCTGGCTGCGCCGCTTCTGGCCCGAGGCGCTGCTGGCGCTGCTGCTGGCGCTGCCCTGGGTCGCGCTCTTCGCGCTGGGCTTCGTCTGGCTCTGGAACGAGGGGCGGGTGCTGGAATGGGCGCTCGCCTCCGCCGCCCTGCTGCTCATCGGGATGCCGCTGCGCCGGCTGGTGCGCCGCCGCGCCGAGGCGCGCCTCGCGCCCGACCTCTCGCCCGATCCGCGCTGGGACGCGGAGGAGGAGGAGGCCTGGGCCAAGGTGACGGCGCTGGCCGCGGCCACGCCCCCGCTCGGCTGGGACGAGGCGGCGCGCGCGGAATCGCTCGCGCGCGAGACGATCATCCTCGTCGCCCGCCACTTCCACCCGAAGGAGGCGGACCCGGTGGCGCATGTCACGCTGCCGGAGGCGCTGCTGCTGGGCGAGCTCGTCTCGCGCCGGCTGCGCCGCTGGGTGCTGGAGAACGGCGCGATGGCGAGCCGCCTGCCCGTCAGCCGCGTGCTCTGGGCGAAGCGGCAGCTCGACCGCTACGGCGCCTTCGCCGTCACCGCCTGGAAGATCGGCGAGCCGCTGTGGCGCGCCCTGCGCTTCGCCCGGAACCCGCCCGTGGCGGTGGCGCAGGAGGTGAACCGCGCCCTGGGCGGCCAGGCCACCACCCTGCTGGGCGAGCGCCTGAGGCGGGTGGCGACGCAGGAGCTGATCCTGCTCACCGGCCGCACCGCCATTGACCTCTACGCGGGGCATCTGCGCCGCTCCGCCTCCGAACTCGCCGCGCTGATCCGCGAGGACGCCGCCGCCGCCGAGGCCGAGCCGCCGCCGCGCGTGCTGCTGGCGGGCCCGGAGAATGCCGGGAAATCCTCGCTGCTGAACGCCCTCGCCGGCGCCACCCGCGCGCATGTGGACGAGGCGCCGAGCCGCGGCCCGCTGCGCGAGCACCTGGTCGAGACGCCCGGCCGCCCCGCCTTCATCCTGGCCGAGCTGCCGCCGGCCGAACTGGAGGCGCGCTTCCTCGCCGAGGCGCGCCGGGCCGACATGATCCTCTGGGTCAGCTCCGCCATGGAGGGCGAGCGGGGCGCGGAGCAGCGCGCCCTGGCCGCGCTGCGCGGCTGGGCGGCGGGGCAGAAGCGCCGGCGCGTGCCGCCCTTCCTGCTGGCGATGACGGGGTGCGACCGGCTGGGCCACCCGCTCAGCGCCTCCGCGCCCGCGCTGCATACCGCCCGAGCGGCGCTTGCCGAGGCGCTCGAGCTGCCGGAGGAGGACGTGATCCCGCTCGCCCTGCCCGAGGGCATGGCGGCCTGGAACCTCAACGCGCTCGAGGAGCGGCTGGAGGCCGAGCGGGAGCGCGCCCGCCAGGTGCGCGAGGCGCGGCTGGCCGAGCGCGACCACCGCCGCCCCCTGCTGCGCGAGCTGCAGGCGCTGGGCCGCGGCGCCTGGAAGGGCGCGCGACGCCTCTTCGGCGGGGGCTGACGCGCGCCAGCCAGGATCAGGCCGCGACGGGCAGCTTCATCCGCTCGGCGATCTGCACCGCGTTCAGCGCAGCGCCCTTGAGGAGCTGGTCGCCGCAGAGGAAGAGATCGAGCCCGCGCTCGCCGAAGACCGGATTCGCGCGGATGCGCCCCGCCTCCACATCGTCCTGGCCCGTTGCGGTCAGCGGCATGGGGTAGCGCTGCAGCGCCGGATCATCCACCAGCTTCACCCCGGGGGCGCGCGCCAGCACCTCGCGCGCGGCCTCGGGCGTCACCGGGCGCTCGGTCTCGATGGTCACGGCCTCGGCGTGCACGCGCATGGTGGGGATGCGCACCGCGGTGCAGGAGACGGGCAGATCGGGCAGCCCCATGATCTTCCGGCTCTCCCAGACCACCTTCATCTCCTCGCGCGTGTAGCCGTTGGGCTGGAAGGCGTCGATCTGCGGGATGACGTTGAAGGCGAGCGGGTGCGCGAACACCTCGTGCCGCGCGGGCTGGCCCTCGACCAGCACGCGGCGGGTTTCGCGCTCGAGTTCCGCCATGCCCTCCGCCCCGGCGCCCGAGGCCGCCTGGTAGGTGGAGACGATGACCCGGCGCAGCCCGAAGGCCCGGCGCAGCGGCTCCAGCGCCACGACCAGGATGGCCGTGGTGCAGTTGGGGTTGGCGATGAGCCGCGCCTCGCCGATGGCCTCGGCGTTCACCTCGGGCACCACCAGCGGCACATCGGGCTCGAGCCGCAGCGCGGAGGAGTTGTCCACCACCGCCACCCCCTCGGCGGCGAGCGCCCGGGCGTGCTGCCTGGCGAAATCGCCCGAGACGGCGAGCAGGGCGAGGTCGAGCGTCCGGGCCGCCTCGAAGCAGAAGGCCTCGATGGCCACCTCGCCGAAGGGGGTGGCGACTGTCGTGCCGGCGCTGCGCTGGGAGGCGAAGAGCTTGAGTTCCGTCACCGGGAAGCGGCGACGGCCCAGCACCTCGACGAGTTCCTGACCCACGGCGCCCGTCGCGCCGATCACGCCCACACGCATGGCAAGGCTCCTTTCGCGCGGCGAGCATTAGGGGTTTGCGCGGCCGGGCGGAAGGCCCGCGCGGCATGGCTGGGGCGCGCGGGGCGTTCCCCTGCGGGGCGCGGGCGGTCTAGCCTCGCCCGGCAGCAGGAGGAACGACCGAGATGCCCAGCCGTCGCAACACCCTGGTGGCGGGCCTCGCCACCGCCGCCGCCCTGCCGGGCGGCGTCACGCTGGCGCAGGCGCAGCAGGCCCAGCAGGCGACGGCCGCCCCGGCCGCCGCGCCCGCGCTGCCCTATCGCGCACACAGGATCCGCACGCCGGACGGGCTCTCGCTCGCTGCCTACGAGTATGGCAACCCGGCCGGCATCCCCATCCTGTTCATCCATGGCTATGCCCAGGCCGCCCTCTCCTGGGACCGCCAGACCCGCGACCCGGAGCTGGCGCGGGAGTTCCGCATGGTGGCGCTCGACCTGCGCGGCCATGGCATGAGCGACAAGCCCGTGGGCAACGAGCATTACCGCACCGGCAAGCTCTGGGCCGACGACATCCAGGCCACCATCGCGCAGCTCAACCTCGACCGGCCCGTGCTGGTGGGCTGGTCCTATGGCGGGCGGGTGATGGGCGACTACATCACCGAGCACGGCACGGGGCGCATCCGCGGCATGAACTGGGTGGCGGCCACCAGCTCCACGGCCGACACGGCGCGCTTCGGCCGGGCGGTGCGCCACCTCGGCGCCATGACCAGCGCCGACCCCGCCACCGCCATCCAGGCCACCATCGCCTTCCTGCGCGACTGCTTCGAGGTGCAGCCCAGCGCCAACGACTTCGAGGTGATGCTGGCCTTCAACATGATGGTCCCGCGCCATGTGCGCGTCGGCCTGGGCGGGCGGGCCATCACCTTCGAGGAGCGGCTGCGCCGCGTGGAGGTGCCCGTGCTGGTCACCCATGGCGTGCTGGACAAGGTGTCCGACATCAGCATGGGCCGGCACACGGCCAGCCTGGTTCCCGGGGCGCGGATCAGCGAATACGCCTTCATCGGCCACGCCCCCTTCTTCGAGGACGCGCCGCGCTTCAACCGGGAGCTTGCGGCCTTCGCGCGCGGGTAGCCGGGCGGGCGGGAGAGGCGCCGCGACAGGGAAGGATGGTCGGAGCGGCGGGATTCGAACCCACGACCCCCAGTCCCCCAGACTGATGCGCTACCAGGCTGCGCTACGCTCCGACCGTGCGGGGGCCTTTATCACCCGGGGGGCGCTTGGCAAAGGGGTGGCGGCGCCGGGCCTCACCGCCGGATCTCGGAGCGCCCCGTCAGCCGCCCCTGCGCGTCGTAGTGGCGCTGGGTGTCGCCCCGGGTCTCGGTGCGGCCGATGAGCCGGCCCTGGGCGTCGTAGTGGCGCTGGGTGTCGCCGCGGATTTCGGTGCGCCCCGTGCTGCGCCCCTGCGCGTCATACTGGCGGATGGTGTCGCCCCGCTGCTCGGCGCGGCCGGTGCTCCGGCCCTGGGCGTCGTAGAAGCGCTGGGTGTCGCCGCGGATCTCGGTGCGGCCCGTGGCGCGGCCCTGGGCGTCGTAGTGGCGCAGCGTGCCGCCCTGCAGCTCGCTGCGCCCCTCGAAGCGCCCCTGGGCGTCATGGTCGCGCCGGGTCTGCGCCTCGGCGGGGATGGAGAGCAGCAGGGCGGTCAGGAAGGCGGGCCACATGCGCGAAGGCTGGCCGGCCCATGTGGCGGCATCAGGGCAGCAGTCGGGCGATGGTGACCTCGCGCAGCGTGCGGTCCTCCAGCTCCAGCGAGGTCGGCACCGCGTGGCGCGAGAGGGGCGCGAGCCCCTCGCGCGGCAGATAGGCCCGGCCCGGATCGGCCAGCAGCACGCGCACCCCCGCTGCCGCCATGGCGCGCAGCCAGGGCAGGATGTGCGCCGTCATCGGCGCCTCGTAGCAGACATCGCCGGCGAGGATCACGTCCCAGCGCGCGGGCTGGCCCACCATGTCCTCGGCGCGCGACTCCACCGCCACCCCGTTCAGCGCGGCGTTGAGGCGCACCGCCTCGGCGGCGAGCGGATCGATCTCCGAGGCCTCGACGCGCGCCGCCCCGGCCTTGGCGGCGGCGATGGCGGCGATGCCGCAACCGGCCGCGAAATCGAGCACGCTGAGGCCGCGCACCGTCTCCGGCGCGTCGAGAATGGCGCGCGCCAGCGCCTGCCCGCCCGGCCAGGCGAAGGCCCAGAAGGGCGGCTCCACCCCATGCGCGGCGAGGAAGGCCTCGGAGGCCTGCCAGATGGGCGTGATCTCGGTGGCCAGGTGCAGCGCGATCTCGGGCACGAGCGGCGCATGGGCCACCGCCGTCTGCGCCCTGATGAAGTCGCGCCCCGTCACATCCGCCCGAGGAGGATGGCGAGGGCAACGGCGAGCCCCACCTCGCGGTTGGCCTTGAACAGCACCAGGCAATGCGCGGGGTCGCGGATGTCGAGCGTGGCCACCTGCCGCGCCAGCAGCGCCGCCGGCAGCAGCAGCGCCGCGAAGAAGGCCGAGTCGAGCCCCGCCACCCAGCCCGTGACGGCGAGCAGCGCGAGCGTCGTCGCGTAGCAGGCGGCGAGGAAGGGGCGCGTGCGCTCGCCGAAGCGCAGGGCGGTGGAGCGGATGCCCACCAGCGCGTCGTCCTCGCGGTCCTGATGCGCGTAGATCGTGTCGTAGCCCAGGATCCAGAAGATCGCGGCGGCGTAGAGCGGCAGCGCCCAGAGCGGCAGCGTGCCGGTGGCCGCCGCCGGCCCCATCAGCGCCCCCCAGCCGAAGGTGAAGCCGAGCACGAGCTGCGGATAATCCGTCACGCGCTTGGCCAGCGGATAGAGCACCACCGGCAGCAGCGAGAGCACGCCGAGCCAGATCGCCGCCGCGCGGAGCTGCAGCAGGATGACGAGCCCGAGGGTGCAGAGCGCGGCCAGGAAGGCCACCGCCTGCCGCGCCGACACCGCGCCCGAGGCGAGCGGCCGGCCGCGCGTGCGCTCCACGCGCCTGTCCAGGTCGCGGTCCCACAGGTCGTTCACCACGCAGCCCGCGCCGCGCATGACGAAGGCGCCGACGAAGAACAGCAGCGTCAGCCAGGCGCCCTCCGCCCAGGAGGCGGCGCCGAGCGCGATGCCCCACAGCCCTGGCAGGAAGAGCAGCCAGGCGCCGATGGGCCGGTCGGCGCGCATCAGCAGCGCATAGGGCCGCCAGGCGGCGGGCAGCCGCGCGACCCAGCCCCCGGCGCGGATGTCGGTGTAGCCTTGCACGCCGGCAGTCAGCACGGCACAGGGGCGCATGTCCATCCCGCGGATTCACGTGGCCGGCGCGCTGGCCGAAGGGGCGGAGATCGCGCTCACGCCCGCGCAGGCGCATCACCTGGGCGTGGTGCTGCGCCGCGCCCCGGGGGCGGCGCTGCTGGCCTTCAACGCGCGCGAGGGCGAGTTCGCCGCCACGCTCGCCGCGCTGCGCAAGGAGCGCGGCACGCTGCGCATCGGCCCGCGCCGCCGCGCGCCGGAGCCCGAGCCGGAGCTGCGCGCCCTGCTGCCCGCGCTGAAGCGCGAGGCGATGGACTGGGCGGTGGAGAAGGCCACCGAGCTCGGCGCCACGCGCATCCTGCCCGTTCTGACGCGCCGCTGCGTGAGCGAGCGCGCGAATGTCGAGCGCCTCACTGCCATCGCCCGCGCCGCGGCCGAGCAGTGCGAGCGCCTCTCCGTGCCGGAGGTGGAGGAGGCGCGCCCGCTGCACGCGCGGCTCGATGGCTGGGACGGCGCGCCGCTCATCGTGGCCGCCGAGCGGCGCGCCGCGCCGCCGCTGCATGACAGGCTGGCGACGCTCGATGCGCCCTGCGGCTTCCTGGTCGGCCCGGAGGGCGGCTTCGACCCGGCCGAGCTTGACGATCTGGCCCGGCGGCCCTTTGTATCGCTGGCCTCGCTGGGCCCGCGCATCCTGCGCGCGGAGACGGCGCTGGTGGCGGGCCTCGCGGCGATCATGCTCTCGCTCGACGCCCGAAGCCGAGTTCAGGAACGAAAGCGACCCGATGTCCAATCCCGGCCAGGCTGATCCGACGCCGATCACCGCCGCGCGTCAGCTCGCCGAGTGGTTCGCCTCGGGCGCGAAGCCGCGCGCGCGCTGGCGCATCGGCACCGAGCACGAGAAGTTCGGCTTCCGCCGCGACACGCTGGCCCCGCCCGCCTACGAGGAGCGCGGCATCCGCGCCATGCTAGAGGGCATCATGGCCAAGGGCTGGGATCCCATCGAGGATCAGGGCAAGGTCATCGGCCTGACGCGGGGCGCGGCCTCCGTCAGCCTGGAGCCGGGCGGGCAGCTCGAGCTCTCCGGCGCGCCGCTTGCGAACCTGCACGAGACGCGGCTCGAACTCGCGGCGCATCTGCGCGAGGTGCACGAGGTGGCCGCGCCGCTCGGCCTCGGCTTCGCGGGGATGGGCTTCCACCCCGTCGCCGCGCGCGAGGCGATGCCCTGGATGCCGAAATCGCGCTACGCCATCATGCGGCGCTACATGCCGCTGAAGGGCGCGCTCGGCCTCGACATGATGCTGCGCACCGCCACCGTGCAGGTGAACCTCGACTTCGCGGACGAGGCCGACATGGTGGAGAAGCTGCGCGTCTCGCTGGCGCTGCAGCCGCTCGCCACCGCGCTCTTCGCCTGTTCGCCCTTCCTGGAGGGCCGGCCCTCGGGCTACCTCTCGCTGCGCGGCCGCGTCTGGACCGACACGGACCCCGACCGCACCGGCATCCCCGCCTGCGTCTTCGAGGAGGGCTTCGGCTTCGAGCGCTTCGCCGAGTTCGTGCTCGACGTGCCCATGTATTTCGTCGCGCGCGAGGGAAGGCTGCTCGACGTGGCGGGCGCGAGCTTCCGCGACTTCATGGCCGGCCGCCTGCCCGCGCTGGCCGGCATCCCCGCCACCATGGGCGATGTGCAGGACCATGTGACCACCGTCTTCACCGATGTGCGCCTCAAGCGCTTCCTCGAGATGCGCGGGGCGGACGCGGGCAGCGCGCCCATGCTGCTGGCCCAGCCCGCCTTCTGGGTGGGGCTGCTCTACGACGACGCGGCGCAGAAGGCGGCGCGCGCGCTGACGCGGGGCTGGAGCCTCGCGGAGATCCGCCAGCTCCGCCTCGATGCGCCGCGCGAGGGGCTCTCGGCGCGCATCGCCGGCCGGAGCCTGCAGGACGTGGCGCTCGACGCGCTCGCCATCGCGCGCGACGGGCTGAAGGCGCGCGGCCTGGGCGAGGAGGCCTATCTCGCCCCGCTGGACGAGATCGCGCGGAGCGGAATGACCCAGGCGGACCGCATGCTGCAGCTCTACCACGGCGCCTGGGGCGGCGACGCCCGCGCCGCCCTGCCCTTCGCGGAGCTCTAGATGCTGCGCGGCCGGCGCATCCTGCTGATCGTCTCCGGCAGCGTGGCCGCCTACAAGGTGCTGATCCTCGCCCGGCTGCTGCGCGCCGAGGGCGCGGAACTGCGCGCCGTTCTGACCGCGGGCGGGGCGCGCTTCGTCACGAAGGAATCGCTCGCCGCCATCACCGGCGCGACGGTGCAGGACGATCTCTGGGCGGCGGAGGCCGAGATCGGCCACATCCGCCTCGCCCGCTGGGCGGAGGCGGTGGTGGTGGCGCCCGCCTCGGCCAACCGCCTCGCGCAGATGGCGCAGGGCCTGGCGGATGATCTCGCGGGCTGCGTGCTGCTCGCCACCCGCGCGCCGGTGCTCGTCGCCCCCGCGATGAACCCCGCCATGTGGGAGCACCCGGCCACCCGCGCCAACATCGCGCTGCTGGCGGCGCGGGGCGTGCGCGTCCTGGGCCCCGATGACGGGCCGATGGCCGAGCCGGAGAGCGGCCCCGGCCGCCTGGTGGAGCCCGAGGCGCTGCGCGCCGCCATCGCCGCGCTCTTCGCGCCGGGCGGGCGTCTCGCGGGGCGGCACGCGCTCGTCACCAGCGGGCCGACGCATGAGCCGATCGACCCCGTGCGCTACATCGCCAACCGCTCCAGCGGCCGGCAGGGCCACGCCATCGCCGCGGCGCTTGCGGCCGAGGGCGCGCGCGTCACCCTCGTCACCGGCCCTGTCGCCATTCCCGATCCGCCCGGCGTCTCGGTGGTGCGCGTGACCACGGCGCGCGAGATGCTCGCCGCCTGCGAGGCGGCCCTGCCGGCCGAGATCGCCGTCTGCGCCGCCGCCGTGGCGGACTGGCGCGTGGCCGAGGAGGCCGGGCAGAAGCTGAAGAAGACGCCGGGCGCGACGGCGCCCACCCTCGCCATGGCGCTGAACCCCGACATCCTCGCCACCCTCTCGCGCCATGCGCGGCGGCCGCGCCTCGTCATCGGCTTCGCCGCCGAGACCGAGCGCGTGCTGGAGCACGCGCGCGAGAAGCTGGAGCGCAAGGGCTGCGACTGGATCGTGGCGAACGACGTCTCGGGCGATGTGATGGGCGGCGAGGAGAACGCGGTGCATCTCGTCACCCGCGCGGGGGTGGAGGAGTGGCCGCGCATGGAGAAGACGCGCGTGGCCGAGCGGCTCGTCGCGCGCATCCTGGCCGCCGCGCCGTGATCCGCGTGCTCGTCCAGCGCCTGCCGCACGCGGAGGGGCTGCCGCTGCCGGCCTACGCCACCGAGGGCGCGGCGGGGATGGACCTCCTCGCCGCGCGCGAGGTGACGATCCCGCCCGGCGGGCGCGCGCTGGTGCCCACGGGCCTCTGCATCGCGCTGCCCGAGGGCTACGAGATGCAAGTGCGCCCGCGCTCCGGCCTCGCGCTGCGGCACGGGGTGACGGTGCTGAACACGCCAGGCACGGTGGATTCCGACTACCGCGGCGAGGTGGCGGTGATCCTGCTCAACACGGGCGCGGAGCCCTTCGCCGTCGCGCGCGGCGAGCGCATCGCCCAGGCGGTCTTCGCCCCCGTCACCCGCGCCCTGTGGGAGGAGGTGGCGGTGCTGCCCGAGACCCGGCGCGGGGCAGGCGGCTTCGGCTCGACCGGGCGGCGCTGAACCCCCATATCCCGCCCATGGACCTCGACTTCACCGAGAGCGAAATCCAGCGCTACTCCCGCCACATCCTGCTGAAGGAGGTGGGCGCGACCGGCCAGGCGAAGCTGCGCGCCGCGCGGGTGCTGATCGTGGGCGCGGGCGGGCTCGGCTCGCCGCTCGCGCTCTACCTCGCCGCGGCGGGGGTGGGCACGCTCGGCCTCGTGGACCATGACGCGCTGGAGCTGTCGAACCTGCAGCGGCAGGTGGCCCACAGCACGGCGCGCGTGGGCATGAACAAGGCGGAATCGGCGGCCGAGGCGCTGCGCGCGCTGAACCCGGAGGTGCGGCTCGAACTCCATCCGCGCCGGATGGACGCGGCGGCGGCGCTCGAGCTCATTCCCCGCTACGACGTGATCTGCGACGGCACGGACAACTTCCCCACGCGCTTCCTGCTGGGCGATGCCTGCCACCTGCTCGGCCGGCCCCTGGTCAGCGCGGCGGTGCTGCGCTTCGAGGGGCAGCTCTCCGTGTTCCGCGGGCATGAGGGCGCGCCGCACCCCTGCCACCGCTGCCTGAACCCCGAGATGCCGCCCGAGGGGCTGGTTCCCACCTGCGCCCAGGCAGGGGTGCTGGGCGCGGTGGTGGGGGTGATGGGCACGCTGCAGGCCACCGAGGTGCTGAAGCTCATCCTCGGCATCGGCGAGGGCATGTCGGGCCGGCTGCTGCTGTGGGACGCGCTGGACATGCGCTTCCGGGTGGTGAAGCTGCGGCGCGACCCCGCCTGCGCCCTGTGCGGCGAAGGGGCGACCATCCGGGACCTCTCGGCGCATGCGGGCGCTGCGCCGCTGGTCTGCGCCGCGCCGTGAGCGCGCTCGGCGTGCTGCTGATCTCGGGCGGGCATGAGCGCGCGCATTATGCGTTGATGACGGCGGCGGCCCCCCCCGCCATCGGCCGGCGCGTGACGCTCTTCGCCAC
>JBKBSR010000408.1:0-2356 GCA_046291055.1 Roseococcus sp. | reverse complement strand
CGCAGCCACTGGCGCAGCGGCCCGCGCCGCACGCGCCTCGACTACGGCCCGGATGGCGAGCCGCGCCTGGCCGTGCTGGAGCCCGCCGAGGACATCCCCCGCGCCCCCCTGCCGCCCGGGCCCCGCGCCGGCACGCTGGACAACCTCTCGGCGCTGGCGCAGCTCGCGCGGCATGTGCGCGACACGGGGCGCTGCGACACCGGCGCCACCGCCTTCGACGGGCGGCGCCTCACCCGCTTCGAGGTGACGCGCGATCCGGTGATGCAGGCTGCGGACGGCGGGCTGCTGCGCTGCGTGATCGAGAGCCGCCCGCTGGCCGGCTACGCGCTGGACCGTCCCGATTCGGCCAACCCCACCGAGATCCACGCCCTGTTCGGGGTGCTGCGCCCCGGCGCGCCGGTGCTGCCGGTGCGGGTGGAGATCGCCGCGCGCTGGTGGGGCCGCATCGAGGCGCGGCTCGTCTCCGTCACGCGCGAGTGACGGGCGCGGCCAGGCCGCCCAGCACGGCTCCGAGCAGGCCGGGCAGTTCCGCCGGCGCCGCCGCCACGCGATCCGCCCCCTCGCCCGAGCCATAGCCCCAGGCGGCGAAGACGCTCGCCACCCCCGCGCCCCGGGCGGCGCGGATGTCGTTCTGGTGGTCGCCGACCATGACCGCGCGCCCGGGCGGGACGCCCGCCGCCTCCAGCACGCCCCGCACATGGCCGGGGTCGGGCTTGCGCACGGGCAGGCTGTCGCCCCCCAGCACCACGCAAAAGCGCGGCGCGAGGCCGAGCGCCTCCAGCAGCGCGCGCGTGGCCGCCTGCGGCTTGTTGGTGCAGACCGCAAGCGCCCAGCCCTCGGCCGAGAGCGCGGCGAGCGCCCCCTCCATGCCCGGATAGGGGCGCGTGAGCACCGCGCCCTTCGCCTCGAGGTCGGCGAGGAAGGGCGGCAGCACCGCCGCCTCCTCCAGCGGCGCGCCGCGCGCGGCGAAGGCCTTGCGCAGCAGGGCGCGCGCGCCGTCGCCGATCATCGCCGCCACCTCGGGCAGGGCGAAGGGCGCGAGCCCCGCCCGCGCCATGGCGCGGTTCAGCACCGCCGCGATGTCGGGTGCGCTGTCCACCAGCGTGCCGTCCAGGTCGAAGATGGCGAGCCGCCTCACGGGTTCTCGACCTTCGGCCAGTAGGGCCGGGTGAAGCGCCGGTAGGGGATGGCCGCGAAGTCGCGCAGGATGCCGGCCTCGGCGGCGCAGTAGCGCACCTCGCGCGCGAGGGGGGCGAAGCCCGCGTAGAAATGCTGCGAGGACTTCACCACCACGATGCGCTTGTCCTCCAGCCGGCAGCCGAGGCCGGTGAAGGCGTCGGGGTGGAAGCATTGCTGGCGTTCGCTGGCGAGGATGATGTGGATGCCCTCCGCCTCGATCCAGGCGGCGGGGCCCATGGCCGCCCGCCCGCCCGAGAGCCCGGACTGGAAGGCCTGCTCCGCCACCGCATGCACGCGCACGTCGAGGTCGAGCGGATCGCCCGACATCGGCCCGCATTTGCCGCCGAGCCGCAGCGGCATCGCCGCCCCCGCGCCCCCCTCGCGGCAGAAGGAGACGGCGACGGGATCCCAGAAGATGCCGATGGCGGCGTCCTTCACCCCGCGCTCCAGCATGCGGCGCAGCACCGCCGTGCAGTCCGAGGGCGCGCCGCCGCCCGCATTGTCGCTCGTCTCGGCGATGACCGTGATGCCCGCGGGCGCGGCGAGCGCGATGTCGAGCGCCTCGTCCACCGTGTCGAAGCGCTTGCGCGTCGCCTCGCGCATGGCCCAGACGCGCTCGCCCCAGGCGCGGGCGGCGGCCTGCGCCAGCGCGGCGTCCCCATCGGCGATGGCGAGCATCTTCGCCCCCACATGCGGCACATCGCCCCAGGGGAAGCCATGCGCGAAGGAGAGGGAGAGAAGGCCGTCCCGGCCCTCGGCGGCCTGCATCTCCGCGACGAAGGACTTCATCGGCTCCACGGGCGTGTGCCACATGTTGACGATCTTCACGTCGTGAGACGCCATCACCGGCCGGATCTCGCGCCGGGCGGCGCGCAGCGCGAGGGAGAACAGCTCGCGCGCGCGCTCGGCCATGTCGGTGTGCGGGTATTCCTTGTAGATCACCACGAGATCGGCGTTCCGCAGCAGCGCCTCGTCCAGGTGGCAATGCAGGTCGAGCTCCACGCCGATCACGACATCGGGCCCGAGGATCGCGCGCACATGCGCGACGAGGTCGCTCTCGCAGTCGTCATAGCCCTCCGCGACCATGGCCCCGTGCAGGTTGAGCAGCACGATGTCCACCGGCCCCGCGGCGCGCAGATCCTCGAGGATCATGCCGCGCAGCTCCTCGTAGACGGAG
>JBKBSR010000053.1:0-12640 GCA_046291055.1 Roseococcus sp. | reverse complement strand
GGCGCGCGCCCGCACCGGCGGCAACGCTGGGGCCTACCGGGACAACCCATGCGGAGGCCGGCCCCGGGCCGCCCCGCGAAGCCAGAAGGCCCGAGCCCGCGAAGGGGCGTCGGGGTGATGCGCATGACCAAGCGCCTTGCCAGCAAGTACAAGATCAACCGCCGCCTCGGCGAGAACCTCTGGGGCCGCGCCAAATCCCCGGTCGCCAAGCCCCGCAAGGGCGAGCAGGGCGCGCGCACCTATGGCCCCGGCCAGCACGGCCAGCGCCGCAAGCAGAAGCCCACGGACTTCGGCGTGCAGCTCATGGCGAAGCAGAAGCTCAAGGGCTATTACGGCAACATCGGCGAGAAGCAGTTCCGCAAGTATTACCAGGAGGCGGTGCGCCGGAAGGGCGACACCTCCGAGAACCTGATCGAGCTGCTCGAGCGCCGGCTGGACACCATCGTCTATCGCATGAAGTTCGCGGTGACGCCCTTCGCCGCGCGCCAGTTCGTCAACCACGGCCATGTGCTGGTGAACGGCAAGCGCGTGAACATCCCCTCCTACCTCGTGCGCGACAATGACGAGATCGAGGTGAAGGAGAAGTCCAAGCAGCTCACCATGGTGCTCGACGCCGCGCAGGAGGCCGGGCGCGACGTGCCCGAATACCTGGAGGTGGACCACCGCGCCATGAAGGGCCGCTTCCTGCGTGCGCCCAAGTTCAGCGACGTGCCCTATCCGGTGCAGATGGAGCCGAACCTGGTGGTGGAGTTCTACTCGCGCTGATCCTGGCGGCGCCGCCTCCGGGCGGGGGCGCACCGAGGCGAAAGGGCCGCGGAACCTCCGGCTTCGCGGCCTTTTTCCTGCGCGCCCCGCGCGCGTTTTCCCCACCGCACACGTTGACGCGCCGCGGCCGAGCGGCGAGATAGGCGCCCATGCCCGCGCCCGATCCCCTCCCCTTGCAGGAGGCCCTGGAAGCCATCGTCCGCGGCTCCCACACCTCGATCCTGGATCGCGAGGTGGACCCGACCTGGCTCACCGCCTTCGTGAACGAGCTGCGCGGCCGGCTGCGCAAGAAGAACCTGCCCGAGGTGACGGGCGATTTCATGAAGATCATCCTCGGCAGCGAGGAGGCGCGGAACCGGCTGGGCATCGCCGGGGCGGCGGGCGCGCCGCTGCAGCCCGTGGTCGCCCCGGCGCTCAACGCCCGGCCCGCGGCGCTTTCGGTGATCGGGCTGGGCTGCCTGCCGGTGGCGGCCGGCACGCTGCGGCGCGGCGGGCTGCGCCGCTGGAGCGCGCCCTTCGACTGGATGACCATCCCGGCCGAGGCGGTGCGCGACTGCCTGGTGGACGACTTCGCCCTGCTCATGGCCCCGCACGAGCACGAGGAAATCCCGCCCGAGCAGCGCCCGCCCGGCGCGGCGGGGCATCTCTGCCGGCACCTGCGCTTCTCGCAGCTCTACGGCCCGACGATCTTCCACCATCACGACCCGCTGACGCCGGAGGGCTACGCGGCGCTGGAGCGCGCCGTGCTGCGCCTGCGCGAGGCGCTGCGCGGCCTGCACGGCAAGCTGCTCTTCCAGGTGGTGGAGGAGGAGGACAACACCGCCGAGGTCTTCGCCGAGACCGCCGAGTTCCTCGAGCGCAGCGCCCGCGGCGCCACGCTGGTCACCATCGCCCTGGTGGAGGGCAAGCCCGAGGGCCCCTTCCCGGAGATGGAGATGGCCCAGGCCATCGGCGCGCACCGGCTGCTGCGCTGCCGGCCGCTCACGCCCATCCAGGGCATTGCGTTCCGCGACCTGCTGGACGATGTGGTGCTGCTGCGCGGGGCGCTGGCCGCGCCGCAGCTCCGTTGACGGCGGGCGCCCGGCACGGGGCCGGGCGCGGGTGTTTCAGGCCTGCTCCTTCATCGGGATGCCCTTCTCCTTCAGCATCCCCTGCAGCTCGCCGGACTGGAACATCTCCATCACGATGTCGCAGCCGCCCACGAACTCGCCCTGGACATAGAGCTGCGGGATGGTGGGCCAGTTGGTGTAGGCCTTGATCCCCTCGCGGATCTCCATGTCCTCCAGCACGTTCACGCCCTTGAAGGGCACGCCGAGGTGGCTGAGGATCTGCACCACGCGGGCCGAGAAGCCGCATTGGGGGAAGACCGGCGTCCCCTTCATGTAGAGCACCACCGGGTTGTTCTTGATGTCGGCCTCGATGCGCTCGACGACGTCGCTCATCCGTTCGCTTCCTGTGCGGGTTAGGGTTGGCCGGGCGCGCTGGTCTGCAGCGCGAGGGCGTGCAGCACCCCGCCCATGCGCCCCTGCAGGGCGGCATAGACGAGCTGGTGCTGCTTGACGCGCGAGAGGCCGCGGAAGGCCTCGCTCACCACCTTGGCGGCGTAGTGGTCGCCATCCCCAGCCAGGTCCTCGATGGTGACCTCGGCGTCGGGCAGGGCGGATTTGATGAGCGCCTCGATCTCGGCCGGCTGCATCGGCATGCGTGGTCAGACCCCCTCCATCAGGCGCGGCAGCGTGGATTCGTGCGCCTCGCGCAATTCGGCCACCGATATGGCCCCCGCGCCGTCCAACACCAAGTCCCCGCCGCCGGAACGGCCGAGCCGCATGGCCGGCACATGGGCGGCGCGGGCGGCGGCGAGCAGCGGCTCGGCCTCCGTCACCGCCAGCACATAGCGGCCCTGGTCCTCGCCGAACCAGAAGCCGTGGTCGGAGACGACGGTGAGATGCGCCCCCACGCCCGAGGCCATGCACATCTCGGCCACCGCCACCAAGAGCCCGCCATCGCTCACGTCATGGCAGGCGCGCACATGCCCGGCGAGGATCCGGCCGCGCACGAAATCCCCGTTCCGGCGCTCGGCGGCGAGGTCCACGCGCGGCGGCGGCCCCTCCTCGCGCCCCGCGATCTCCCGCAGCCAGAGCGACTGGCCGAGATGCCCGTCCGTGCCGCCGACGAGCAGGAGTTCGCAGCCCGCGGGCAGGGCGAGGCCGACGGCCTGCGCGACATCCTCCAGCACGCCCACGCCGCCGATGGCCGGGGTGGGCAGGATCGCGCGCCCCTCGGTCTCGTTGTAGAGCGAGACGTTGCCGCTGATCACCGGGAAGTCGAGCGCGGTGCAGGCCGCGGCCATGCCGCGCACCGCGGCGGCGAACTGGCCCATGATCTCGGGCTTCTCGGGGTTGCCGAAGTTCATGTTGTCCGTGATGGCGCGCGGCGTCGCGCCCACGGCGGTGAGGTTGCGCCAGGCCTCGGCCACCGCCTGCTTCGCGCCCTCCTCCGGGTCGGCCGCCACGTAGCGCGGCGTGCAGTCGGTGGTCATGGCCAGCGCCAGGCGATGCCCCTCCACGCGCACTACGGCGGCGTCCGCCTCGCCGGGGCGCTTGCTCGTCTGCCCGCCCACCTGGGCGTCGTACTGGTCCCAGATCCAGCGGCGCGAGCAGAGGTCGGGGCAGGCCACGAGGCGCTTGAGCGCCGGCAGGATGCCCACCGGGTCCGCCACCTCGCCGAGTGGCGCGGGCTTGGGCGTCTCGGCCGTGGGGCGGTGGTAGAGGGGCGCCGCGCTCTCGAGCGGTTCGAGCGGGATGTCGGCCTCGCAGACGCCGTGGTGGAAGATCTGGATGCGCCCCGTCTCGGTCAGTTCGCCGATCACGGCGAAATCCAGCTCCCATTTGCGGAAGATGGCCTCCGCCACCGCCTCGCGCCCGGGCTTGAGCACCATGAGCATGCGCTCCTGGCTTTCGCTCAGCATCATCTCGTAGGCGGACATGCCGGGCTCGCGCTGGGGCACGCGCTCCATGTCGAGGCGGATGCCCATGCCGCCCTTGCCCGCCATCTCGACGCTGGAGCTGGTCAGCCCCGCCGCGCCCATGTCCTGGATCGCCACGATGGCGTCCGTCTCCATGAGTTCGAGGCAGGCCTCGATCAGCAGCTTCTCGGCGAAGGGGTCGCCGATCTGCACGGTGGGGCGCTTGTCCTCGGAATCCGCGCCGAACTCGGCCGAGGACATGGTGGCGCCATGGATGCCGTCGCGCCCGGTCTTGGAGCCGACATAGACCACCGGGTTGCCCGCGCCTGTGGCCTTCGCCGTGAAGATGCGATCCGCGCGCAGGATGCCCACGGTCATGGCGTTGACCAGCGGGTTGCCGTTGTAGGCGGGGTGGAAGTTCACCTCGCCGCCCACTGTCGGCACGCCCACGCAGTTGCCGTAGCCGCCGATGCCGCGCACCACGCCGTCCAGGATGCGCCGCGTGCGCGGCAGGGCGGGGTCGCCGAAGCGCAGCGCGTTGAGGTTGGCGATGGGGCGCGCGCCCATGGTGAAGACGTCGCGCAGGATGCCGCCCACCCCCGTCGCCGCGCCGTTGTAGGGCTCGATGAAGGAGGGGTGGTTGTGGCTCTCCATCTTGAAGACCGCCGCCAGCCCCTCGCCGATCTCGATCACGCCGGCATTCTCGCCCGGGCCCACCAGCACCCAGGGGGCCTTGGTGGGAAGCTGGCGCAGCCACACCCGGCTGGACTTGTAGGAGCAATGCTCGCTCCACATCACCGAGAAGATGCCGAGCTCCGTGAGGCTCGGCGCGCGGCCCAGGATCTCCAGGGCGCGGGCATATTCCTCGGGCTTCAGGCCGAACTCGGCGGCGAGCTGGGCGGCGCGGGCGGGCTCGAGGGGGGTGACGGCGGGGGGCGGAGTCTCGGAGGCCATGCGCGCCTTGTCGGGCGGCGCGCGGGGCTTGTCCAGCGCGCCGCCCCGCCTCGCGCTCATGCCAGCGGCCGCGGGCATGGCCTTGTTTCGGCACGCCGCCGCCCGCCAACCCGGCCTGCGCGTTAGGTCAGGCGTGCCCGCCGGCCGCATCAGTTCAGCGGCACCTCCAGCCGGCTCAGCGTCGGCCGCCAGATGCGCAGCTGCTCCTGCAGGAAATCGGCGAAGGCCTCGGGGGTGCTGGCCTTGAGGAACTGCGCCTCGTTCGTCAGCCGCTCGCGCACCCGCGGCTCGCCCAGCGCCTCCACCGCGGCGGCGTTGAGCGCGCGCACCGCGGCCGGCGGGGTGCGGGCGGGGGCGAGCAGGCCGAACCAGCTCTCGGCCACCAGCCCCGGGGCGGCGCGCTCGGCGAAGCTGGGCACATCGGGGGTGGAGGGCACGCGCTCGGCGCTGGTCCAGCCGAGGATGCGGCCCTGCCCGTTGCGGTGCACGGGCAGCGCGGTGCTGCCCGCCACCACCAGCGTGTCCAGCGTGCCGGCCAGGAAGTCGTTGAGCTGGGCGGCGTCGCCGCGATAGGTCACGTCCTGCATGGTGATGCCCAGGCGCTCCAGCACCATCAGCATGGCCACATTGGTCAGGGTGGTGGGGCCGTTGGTGCCGTAGGTGATGCGCCCGGGCCGGGCGCGGGCGGCGGCCACCAGCTCCGCGATGTCGCGCGGGCCGTCATTGCGCGCGATCACCGCGAAGGGGAAGGTCGAGACCAGGGTGACGGGCGCGAAATCCTCGATCCGGTAGGAGAGGTTGCGGTGGATCACCGGGTTCACCGTCAGCGTGGTGCCGGCGGCCATCAGCAGCGTGTGGCCGTCGGGCTGGGCGCGGGCCACCGCCTCGGCGCCGACGATGGTGTTCCCTCCGGGGCGGTTCTCCACCTGCACCGGCCTTCCCAGCGCCTGGCCCATGCGCTCGGCCATCAGCCGCGTCACCACATCGGTGCTGCCGCCGGGCGCGAAGGGCACGATGATGGTGACGTTGCGGCCAGGCTGCCAGGCCTGGGCGAGCGCGGGCAGCGGCAGGGCCGCGAGGCCGGCGCCGAAGGCGCGGCGCGGGATGCGGGTCATGGCGTTTCCTCCGGTGATCCTGCGCGGATCATGCCCGGTTGACGCGCGGCGCGCGAGGGCGTGCCATGGCGCGGAGGGAGACACGCCATGACCCCCCTGCCCCCGGGCGCGATCGATGTGGACCTGCACCCGATGGTCCCCTCGCTCGCCGCGCTCGCGCCTTATCTGCCGCCGCTCTGGCGCGACCAGATCGCCGCGCGCGGGCTGGAGGGCTTCGAGACGCACTCCTACCCGCCCCGCGCCCCCAAGACCGTGCGCGCCGACTGGCGCCCGGCCGATGGCGCGCCGCCCGCCGCGACGGTGGAGCAGCTCCGCGCCCAGGCGCTCGACCCCTGGGGCCTCGCGCGCGGCATCGTCACCCCCCTCTACGGGGTGCAGCTCCTGTTCAGCGAGGACATGGCCGCCGCCTTCACCGCTGCGCTGAACGACTGGACGCGGTCGGAGTTCCTCGACAAGGACCCGCGCCTCGCCGGCACCATCGTCCTGCCCATGTTCAACGCCGAGCACGCGGTGGCCGAGATCGAGCGCCTCGCCCCCGATCCGCGCTTCGTGCAGGCCATGGTGCTGGTGATGGGCGAGACCCCGCTCGGGCGCCGGCACAACTGGCCGGTCTTCGAGGCGCTGGCGCGCCACCGCCTGCCGCTCGCCATCCATGCCGGCAGCGCCTGGCGCAACCCCACCACCTCGCTGGGCTGGACCTCCTGGTACGCCGAGGATTACGCGGCGAACCAGCAGGGCTTCCAGTCCACCCTCGCCTCGCTCATCACCGAGGGCGCCTTCCAGAAGGCGCCCGGCCTGCGCGTGGTGCTGCTGGAGAGCGGCGTCACCTGGCTGCCCGCCTTCCTCTGGCGCCTCGCCAAGACCTGGAAGGGCGTGCGCTTCGAAGTGCCCTGGCTCGACCGTTCGCCCATCGAGATCGTGCGCGAGCATGTGCGCCTCTCCCTCACCCCCTTCGACGCGCCGCCGGATGCGGCGGTGGTGCAGCGCGTGCTGGAGCATCTGGGCTCGGAGGAGCTGCTGCTCTGGTCCTCCGACTGGCCGCACTGGCAGTTCGACGGCCCGCCCGCCCTGCCGCCCGGCATCGGCCCCGCGCTCGCGCGGAAGATCTGCGTGGAGAACGCGCTTTCGGTGTATGAGCGCCTGGCCCTGGAGGTGACGCCATGAACGTGCATCGCCCGCACCCCGCCCCCGGCCGCCCCCTCGCGGCGACGCAGGGGCTGGTGGATGTGGACATCCACCCCCGCCCGCGCTCCCTCTCCGACTACGACCCCTGGCTCTCGGCCGAGATGCGCCACCGGCTGCACACATACGGCAACCGACCGCGGCACGGCTTCGTGCGCGGCACGCCCTATTTCAAGTCCCAGCCGCTGGCCTCGCGCCGCGACGCCTGGACGCCCGAGGGCGGCGCCCCCGCCTCGGACCCGGACTTCGTCGCCGCCCAGCACCTCGACTTCCACGGGGTGGATGTAGGGGTGCTGAACCCGCTGCAGCCCTCGGGCCAGGGGGATGTGAACAACGCCTTCTCCGCCGCCATGGCGCATGCGGTGAACGAGTGGCAGCTCGCCCACTGGGTGGCGCGCGATCCGCGCCTGCGCGCGAGCGTCGTGGTGCCCTACGAGGACGCGGCGGCGAGCGCGGCCGAAATCCGCAAGCGCGCGGGGGATCCCCGCTTCTGCCAGGTGCTGCTGATGAGCCGCACCAGCCACCCGCTCGGCAACCCGACATACTGGCCGATCTTCGAGGCCGCCTGCGAGGCCGGGCTGCCCATCGGCATCCACGCCTTCGGCTATTCCGGCTGGCCCATGACCAATGGCGGCTGGCCCTCCTTCTACATCGAGGAGGTGAGCGAGCACGCCACCTCCTGCCAGTCCCTGGTGAACTCGCTGGTGATCGAGGGCGTGTTCGAGCGGTTCCGCCGCCTGCGCATCGTGCTGATCGAGTGCGGCTTCGCCTGGCTGCCGAGCCTCGCCTGGCGGCTCGACGCGCACTGGCCCACGCTGCGCGACGAAATCCCGCACATCCGCCGCGCGCCCTCGGAGCAGATCCGCGAGCACATCTGGGTCTCCACCCAGCCGATCGAGGAGCCGCCGCGGCCCGAACAGCTTCTCGACACGCTGGAGTGGATCGGCTGGGACAAGGTGCTCTACGCCAGCGACTACCCGCACTGGGATTTCGACGACCCGCGCCACGCCCTGCCCGCCTTCATCCCCGAGGCGAAGCGCGCGGCCATCTTCGGGGGCAACGCCCGCGCCCTCTACGGGTTCTGACATGCGCCACGTGGTGGGCCCGGTGGAGGAAATCCCGCCCGGCGGGCGCAAGCTCGTGGAGGCGCACGGCAAGCGCGTGGTGGTGTTCAACCTCGGCGGCGAGTTCTTCGCGCTCTCCGACCGCTGCCCGCACCAGGGCGGGCCGCTCTCCCAGGGGCCGGTGATGGGCCTCGTCGAGAGCCCCTGCCCCGGCGAATACCGCTACGGCCGCGCGGGCGAAATCCTGCGCTGCCCCTGGCACGCCTGGGAGTTCGACATCCGCACCGGCCGCTCGCGCTTCGACCCGCGGCGGATGAAGGTGCGCGCCTTCCCCGCCTGCGTGGAGAAGGGCGAGGCGCTGCAGGCCGAGACCTTCCCGGTGCGGGTGGAGCAGGACTACGTGGTGGTCGAGCTGTAGGCGCCCACCCGCAGCAGGCAGCCGGGGTTCAGCTCCGCGAGGCTGTTCACGCCGAGCAGCGCCATGTTGCGGTCGATCTCGCCCTTCAGCAGCGCGATCGCCCGGTCCACCCCGGCGCGGCCGGCGGCGGCGGCCGCATGCAGCATGGGCCGGCCGACGAAGACGAAGTCCGCGCCCAGCGCCAGCGCCTTCAGCACATCCGTCCCCCGCCGCACGCCGCCGTCGTAGAGCACGGCGATCCTGGGCGCGGCGGCGCGGATGGCGGGCAGCACCCTGAGCGGCGAGGCCGTGCCGTCGAGCTGCCGCCCGCCATGGTTGGAGACGATCACGCCCTCGCAGCCCTCCTCCGCGGCGCGGCGCGCGTCCTCGGGGTGCATCACGCCCTTGATCATCAGCACGCCCGGCCAGCGGCGGCGGATCAGCGCCAGATGCTCCCAGTTCAGGTGGTCGCGCGCGGTGAAGTCGCGCAGCACGTTGCGCGCGAGGATGGGCGCGCCGCGCTCGGCGAAGCTGTTCTCGAAATGCGGCATGCCGAACTTCGCCCAGGTGCGCAGGAAGGCGCCGATGGACCAGCGCGGATGGGTGATCCCGTCCCAGAGCAGGCGCAGCGAGGGGCGCAGCGGCGTGGAGAAGCCGTTGCGGACGTTGTTCTCGCGGTTGGGCAGAACGGCCGTGTCCACCGTCAGCATCAGGGTGCCGAAGCCCGCGGCGGCCACGCGGTCCACCAGCGCCTCCACGCGCTTCGCGTCGCCGGGCAGATAGGCCTGGAACCAGGCGTCGGGGTTGGCCGCGATCACCTCCTCCATGCGGATCAGCGAGGAGCCGGAGAGGATCATCGGGATTTCCGCCGCGCGCGCCGCCTCGGTCAGCACGATGTCGCCGCGATAGGCGGCCAGCGCGCTCATGCCCATGGGCGCGATGCCGAAGGGGGCGGACCATGTGCGGCCGAAGAGCGTGGCCGCGGTGCTGCGCCGCGAGACATCCACCAGCACGCGCGGCTGGAAGGCCCATTCGGCGAAGGCGGCCTCGTTGTCGCGCAGCGAGGCGTTGCGTTCGGTGGCGCCGGCCACATAGCCGAAGACGGGGCGCGGCAGGCGCCGGCGGGACATCGCCTCGAAATCCTCGAGGCACAGCGCGCGTTGCGCGAGGCGTTCGCTCATGGCCCCGCCTTTGTAGCGGCCCCGCGCCGCGGCGGAAGCCCGCCTCAGCGCGGGCGCGGCCAGGTGATGCGCGGCTCGCTGCGGCCCATGGGCGCGGCGGGCGGGGCGGGGTCGAGCCGCGCCTGCTCGCGCGAGGGCTCGGCGAGCCGCGCCGAGAGGCCGCGGATGTCGGCGCGCAGCTCGTCGAGCTGCGCCTCGATGGCGTCCAGCCGCCCCTTGAGGCCGAAGACGCTGAAGGGCATGGCGAGCAGGCAGCCCGCCAGCAGCAGCAGCACCAGCAGGGCGAGCAGCCCCGTCCATTCCGGCAGGCCGGGAATGGCGAGGCGCTCGGCCCAGCCCTGCAGCATCAGCCGCCCGTCACGCTCATGTGGCGCGCCACCGCGGGCGCCTTGCGGCGGCGGTCTATCACGAAGTCATGGCCCTTGGGCTTGCGCGCGATGGCCGCGAGGATCGCCTCGCGCAGCCCCTCCTCGCCGAGCGTCGGGTCGCGCAGGGGGGCGCGCAGATCGGCCGCGTCGTCCTGGCCGAGGCACATGTAGAGGGTGCCGGTGCAGGTCAGCCGCACGCGGTTGCAGCTTTCGCAGAAATTGTGCGTCATCGGCGTGATGAAGCCGAGCCGCGTGCCCGTCTCGGCCACGTCGAAATAGCGGGCGGGGCCGCCGGTGCGGTAATCGGTCTCGCGCAGCGTCCAGCGCTCGCGCAGCCGGGCGCGCACCAGGCTGAGCGGCAGGAACTGGTCGGTGCGGTCCTGGCTGATCTCGCCCATCGGCATGGTCTCGATCAGGCAGAGGTCGAAGCCGTGCTCGCCGCACCAGGCGAGCAGGCGGTCGAACTCGTGTTCGTTCACCCCCTTGAGCGCGACGGTGTTGATCTTCACGTGCAGCCCGGCCGCCTTGGCTGCGAAGATGCCGTCCAGCACCTTCTCGATCTCGCCCCAGCGGGTGGCGGCCTTGAAGGCGGCGGCGTCCAGCGTGTCGAGCGAGACGTTGACGCGCCGCACCCCCGCGCGCGCCAGGCCTTCGGCGTATTTCGCGAGCTGCGTGCCGTTGGTGGTGAGCGTGAGCTCGCGCAGCCCGCCCGCGCCGAGCCGCGCGCCGAGCGACTCGACGAGACTCATGACGTTGCGCCGCACCAGCGGCTCGCCGCCGGTGAGGCGGATCTTCTCCACGCCGAGGCCGATGAAGGCGCCGCAGAGGCGGTCCAGCTCCTCGAGCGTCAGCACCTCGGATTTGGGGAGGAAGGTCATGTCCTCCGCCATGCAATACACGCAGCGCAGGTCGCAGCGATCGGTGACGGAGACGCGGAGGTAGCTGACGCGGCGGCCGAACGGATCGATCATGGAACGGCTCGTGTGTGTCCCGGCGGTGAAACGCCGTGCATTTGGCGCGCGGGGGGCGGGGGGCGCAAGCCCCGCCATGGCCGCGCGCAGCCATGGCCCCCTCACTCCGGGGCCGGTTCCAGCCGCACCACGGCGAGGTTCAGCAGCAGTTTCCCCGCATGCTCGAAATTGACGGTGACCCGCTGGCCGACCACGGACTGCACCTGCCCCACCCCCCAGTCCGGCCGGTCGGGCTGGATCACGCGCATGCCGGGCTCGAGTTCGCTCAACCGCCGTCCTCCTCGTCAATCCCCTGACGCGACGCGAGGATGGTCGGGCCTAAAGAATGCCGCAACCATCCCTGCTCCATGTCCTTGCGCGATGACGGCCATGCCCGAAGGGCCCGTCGCCCGCACCGGCCCTGGCCCGAGGCTTGCGTTGGGTCGCACGAAGCGCCTTGCCAAGCCTCTTGCCAAGGGCCGGGCCCTCCGCCGCGGGGGCCTTCGCGCCCCAGGAGTGACATCGGATGACCACAGCCTCGGCTGCCCCTCTGGATCCGCGCCTCGCCGAACTGGTGGCCGCGCGCCTGTGTCATGACATCGGCTCGCCGGTGGCGAGCCTCGGCGCGCTGCTGCCCCAGGCGGCGGACCCGGCGGCGCAGGAAATCCTGCGCGAGACGGCGCAGGAGTTGCGCGCGCGGCTGATGCTGCTCGCCGCCCTGTTCGGCCCCGCCGACGAGCGCGACTGGCCGGAGATCGCGCGGCTGCTGGCCGGGGCGCCGATGGCCCATCGCGTGGCCTTCGCCCTGCCCGCCCGGGCGGGCGCCCTGCCGGCGGAGCGGGCGCGCCTCGCCCTCGCGGGGCTGCTGCTGGCGGCCGAGGCGCTGCCGCGCGGCGGCGCCGTGCATGCGACCGAGCCCGCGCCGGGGCAGATCGCGCTGCGCCCCGAGGGGCGGCAGGTGGCGTGGTCGGAGTGCCTGCTCGGGCTGCTGGCGGGCGAATCGCCCGAGGCGGCGCTGCGGCTCGGGCCGCGCCATGTGCTGGCGCCCTGGCTGTTCGGCCTGGCCGCCGAGGCGGGCGAGGCGCTGGAGCTCGCCTGGCCCCCGTCCGGGGGTGCGCCCGTGCTGCTGATCGGGCGGGCCGGCTGAGGCTTCGCCTCGCAATCCGCAACGCGCTTCGCGCGCTTAACCCTTTCTTCGCGGCGCCCGGGCCAGTCTCCGGCGACGCCCCGCCGGGGGCCCAGTCGAAAGGGTGGCACGCATGGACGATCTGCTCGCCGATTTCCTGACCGAGACCAACGAGGCGCTGCAGGGACTCGATGCCGTCCTGCTGCGGCTGGAGCGCGAGCCGGGCAACGGCGCGCTGCTCTCCGAGGCCTTCCGCGCGGTGCACACCATCAAGGGCACCTGCGGCTTCCTCGGCCTGTCCCGGCTGGAGCGCGTGGCCCATGCCTCGGAGAACGTGCTCGGCCTGTGGCGCGACGGCGCGCTGGCGGTCACGCCGGCCGGGGTGTCGCTGATCCTCTCGGCGATCGACCGCATCAAGGAGATCGTCGCGGGGCTGGAGACGGCCGGCCAGGAGCCCGCGGGCGAGGACGGCGCGCTGCTCTCGGCGCTGGACGCCGCGGCCGCGGGCGGGGATGCGCCCGCCCCCGCCCCCGCGCCCCAGGCCGAGGCCGCCCCGCCCGCCGAGGCGCCGCC
>JBKBSR010000407.1:0-2368 GCA_046291055.1 Roseococcus sp. | reverse complement strand
GGGGGCGGCGCGCCCCGCCGCCCGCCCCGGCAGGGCGAGGGGGGCGCGCAGATGCGGCGCCACCCGCACATGGGCGGTGGCGGCGGGGCCGTATTCGGCCTCGAGCCGCGCCCGCGCGTGCTCGGAATGGACGATCACCATGGCCGCCTCGGCCAGCACCCCGGCGCTGCCCATGCCCATCCGCCCGGCGAGCGCGGCGGGGTAGCCCTCCTCCTCCACCCGCCCGGGCAGGGCGCGCTCGCGCGCCGCGCGGTCGGTCAGCAGCCAGTGGCGCAGGTCGGTCAGCGCCGGGTCGTGCAGCGTGACCACCCCGGGCTGGCGGGGCAGAAGGCGCGTCAGCGCCGTGGCGTGCAGCGGGTTGTTGCCGATCTGGTAGAGCACCCGCTCGAAGCGCCCGCCCTCGCGCGCGAAGAGCGCCTCCTCCATCCAGGGCAGCCGGCCGGCGAGCGCGCCCTCGGGCGGCGCGGCCGAGACGAGGGTGATGGCGTAGTGCGGCCGCAGCGCCAGCGCGAGCTCGGCCGTGTAGTCCGCCACCCCGGTGGGCGCGGGCGGGAGCGGCGCGACGAGGGCGAGGCGCGGGCGCGGCCGCGGCCGCCAGGGCACGCCCTGGGGCGCGCGCTCCTCCAGCGCGCGCCAGGCGCGGGCCGCCACCCCGTCCCAGGAGAAGGCGCGCGCGCGGCGCAGCCCATAGGCGGCGAGATCGGCCCGGCGCGCGGGATCGGTCAGCACGGCCTCCATCAGCCGGGCGAGGCCGGGCGCGTCCTCGGGGTCGAACAGCGCGTCGGCGCGGCCGATCACCTCGGGCAGGGCGGGGCGGTCGCTCGCGATCACCGGCGCGCCGCAGGCCATGGCCTCCACCGCCGGCAGGCCGAAGCCCTCGGCGAGGGAGGGAAAGACGAAGAGCGCGCAGGCCGCGTAGAGCCCGGGCAGATCGGCCTCGGGCACGTGCGGCAGCAGCCGCGCCTCGCGCTCCGACAGCCCGCGCGCGGCGATGGCGGCGGCGAGCGCCGGCGGGTTCACATGGCCGATGGCGAGCGGATGGCGCGCCCGCAGCGCCCCGGGCAGCGCGGCATAGGCGTCGAGCAGCACCCCCTCGTTCTTGCGCAGATCGCCCATGCCCAGCGCCAGCACATAGCCGGGCGCGAGGCCGTAGCGCGCGGGCAGGGCCGGATCCGGCCGCTCGGGCGGGGCGAAATGCGGGTTCACCCCCGCGCCGATCACCGCCAGCCGCTCGCGCGGGGTGGCGAGGTGGCGCAGCGCCTCCTCCCGCGTCGCCTCGGAGTTGCACAGCAGCAGCCCCGCGGCGGCCGCCTCGTCCAGGCCGCGCGTGTACCAGGGCAGCAGCCCGCCCTCGCCCCAGGCGCCATCCAGGTAGAGGGCGCGCAGCGAGAGCGGGATCAGGTCGTGCAGCACGGCGGCGGTGGCCACGCGCTCGTAGTCCTCGGGCCAGGTGACCACCGCCTCGTCGCGCCAGCCCTCGAAGGCGGAGCCGAGCAGCAGAAGGTCCACCCGCGCCTCGCAGACCGCCTCGGCGCGGATGAGCTCGGCGGCGCGGCGCAGGGGCGAGAGGGGCGCGCGCCCCGCCACCGCCCCCGCGGGCGCGGCGAAGCGGCGGATCGCGCCCTCGCCCAGCAGGGGGGCGAACTCGGCGGCGATGGCCCCGGCCGTCTCCGCCAGGGTGGCGTTGAGCAGCAGCAGCAGCTCGTGGCGGCCGCGGGCGCGGGCCAGGGCGCGGGCGAAGTCGAGCACATAGCGCCCCACCCCGGCCCGGGCCGAGGCGCCCTGCGCCCCCTGCATGTCGAGCAGCACGCGCATCGGGCGGCGGTCTAGCCCCGGCGCAGGGCGGAGAGCAGGCGCAGCGCCTGGCCCGCCTCGCCCCCGGGCGGCGGCCCCGCCGCGGCGGCCAGGGCGGAGAGCCGCGCCTCCAGCGCCGCGAGGCCGCCCGCCTCCAGCCCGCCTGAGGCCGCCTCCGCCCCCGCGATCCCCTCGAGCAGCGCGAGCCGGCCGGGAAGATCCTCCTCCGCCGCCCATTGCAGCGCGGCGAGGCGCAGCGGCGGCACGCCGCCGGCGGCCATGGCCAGCGCGATCTCCACCACCCCGCCCTCCCCGGCCGTGAGGGCGAGCGGCAGGGCGAAGGGGCGGCCGGACTGGGGCAGCGGCGTCTCCCCGCCCGGGTGGCGGAGCCGCCCCGTCGCGCCGGGCCGGGGCGCGAGGTGCAGCACGGCGCGCAGCGCCTCGCCCGCGCCCAGACCTTCCGCGCGGAAGCGGATCACGGGGGCGGGCGCGATGGGCTCCACCCCGCCCGAATCGGCGGCGAGATCCCAGCCCCCGGCCAGCAGCCCGGCCCAGCCCGGCCCCTCGGCGCGGG
>JBKBSR010000406.1:0-2378 GCA_046291055.1 Roseococcus sp. | reverse complement strand
GTTCGGCTCGCGCCGGGCGAAGGCGGCGGCGATGGCGTCGTAGCTCTCCTTGAAGATCACCGGCTGGGCGTAGTGCACGGTGATCTCCACCGCGCCCTGGGCGCGGGCGAGGGCGGGCGCGGCGAGGGCCGCGCCGAGGGCGGGCAGGGAACGGCGGGTCAGCATGCTCTGGTCTCTCCTTCCTTCGGGGGGGATCAGCCGCGGCCGCGCGGCAGAAGGCGGCGCATCTCGGCGGCCATGTCGGCGAGCGCGACCTCGGGCGCGGCGCGCTGCTCGACGACGCGCATCACGTTGTCCACCACCGCCTGGGTGATCCGCACGGAGTTGGGGCCCGGGAAGGGCGTCCAGGAGATCATGAGGTGCACCTGCTCGGTGGCGGCGCGGAAGAGCGGGTTGTCGCGGTAGAAGTCGCCGAGCCAGCGCGGATCATCGATCGCGATCCGGTTCATCGGCACATAGCCCGTGTTCTGCACCATCAGCGTGGTGCCCTCCGGGCTCGTCGAGAAGCGGAGGAACTTCCAGGCCGCCTCGCGCTTCGCCGGGTCGCGCGCGATCAGCGTGCCGGCCGCGCCGCCGGTGGGCAGCCGGCCGCGCACCGGGTCCATCACCGGCATGGGCGCGGTCTGCATCTCGAAGTTGCGGCCCACCTGCTGGATCATGCCGCGCAGGAAGGCGGTGGAGCGGTAGATCAGCCCGAGCCGCCCGGCCGCGAAGGCCTGGGTGGCGGCGTCGCCCGTCAGCAGCGGCATGCGCGCCTCGCGCACGAAGCGCTCGAGCAGGCGCAGGGCGGCGAGCCCCTCGGGGCCGTTCACCGTCACCTCGCGCTCGTCCTCGGAGAGCATGCGCCCGCCATGGCCGAACAGCAGGGCGGAGAACATCCAGTCCTCGTTGCCGAGGTTGTAGAACATCCCGTCCACGCCGAGGGCGCGGATGCGGTTGGCCAGCGCGATGATCCCCTCCCAGTCGCGCGGCAGCGCCGCCGGGTCGCCGCCCGCGCGGCGCACCAGATCGGCGTTGAGGAAGGTGATGGGGTTGGAGGCGGCGTAGGCGAGGCCCGCCTGGATGCCCCCGAAATGCGCGAGCGCGAGCAGGTTCGGCGCGTAGCCCTGCGCCGCCGGGTCGCCCTCGCGCTGGAGGAAGGGCAGCAGGTCCTGCGCGATGCCGCGCTCGGCCAGCAGGCGCAGCCGGTTGAAGCCCTGGTAGGAGACATCCACCGCGAGGCTGTTCGTCGCCGCCTGGCGCAGCAGGAGCTGCAGCCCCTCCTCGTAGTTCGGCGTCGTCACCCAGTTCACGCGGATGTCCGGCTCGGCCCGGGCGAAGGCGGCGGCGATGGCGTCGAAGCTCGCGCGGAAGATCACCGGCTGCGGCACATGCACCGTGATCTCCGCGCCGCGCTGCGCGCGCAGCACATGCGGCGTGAAGAGCGAGAGCGCGGCGGCGGCGCCCAGGCCGCGACGGTTCAGCATGGCGGGCTCCTTCATCCCTTGAGGCCGGTGGTGGCGATGCCCTCGACGAAGCGCCGCTGGGCGAGCAGGAAGGCGAGGACGAGCGGGGCCGTCATGATGGTGCAGGCGGCCATCAGCGCGGCGAAATCGTCGCCCGCCTCCTCGGTGCGGAAGTGCAGGACACCCAGGGCGGGCGTGGCGTAGTCCGTGCCGGTCAGCACGATCAGCGGCCAGAACAGGTCGTTCCAGTGCGCGACGACGGAGAAGATCGCGAAGGCGGTGGCGGCCGGCCAGGCGTTGGGCAGCGCCACGCGCCAGACGATCGCGCCCTCGCCCATGCCGTCGAGCCGCGCGGCCTGGATCAGCTCGTCGGGCAGGGACTTGAAGAACTGCCGGAACAGGAAGATGGCGAAGACGCTGATGGTCGAGGGGATGATCAGCGCCGCGTAGCTGTTCAGCCAGCCGAGCTGCGAGAAGGCGACATAGAGCGGCAGCGCCGGCACATGCGGCGGCACGAGCAGCCCCAGCATCACCGCGCCGAACACCCAGTCGCGTCCCGGGAAGCGCAGCTTCGCCAGCGCATAGCCCGCCGGCACGGCGAACAGGAGCTGGAAGGCCAGGATGCCGCCGCAGACGATGACGCCGTTCAGCAGGTATTGCGCCACCGGCACCTCGCGCCAGACGCGGCCGTAGTTCTCCATCCAGGCCGTGCCCGTCTCGGGCAGCAGGGCGAGGCTCGCGCGGAACAGCTCGTCGGTCGCCTTGAGGCTCGCCGAGACCATCCAGATGTAGGGCGCGAGCATGATGAGCCCGAGCAGGGCGAGCAGCGGCAGCCGCCAGCGGTCAGCCATAATGCACCCGCCGGTCGAGAAGCCGCGTCTGCACCAGCATCAGCGCCAGCACGATGACGAGGAAGACGAGGGTGATCGCCGC
>JBKBSR010000405.1:0-2385 GCA_046291055.1 Roseococcus sp. | reverse complement strand
GAGAGCAGCAGCGTCGCTGTCGAGACGATGAGCGAGGCGCCGTAGAACACGATCTCGGCGGTCGGCGGCAGCATCTCGGGCAGCCAGAAGGGGTGGAAGAACACCACGTAGATCAGCGCCGGGCTGACCAGCCCGTGCATGAGGCAGGTGCCGACGGTGAAGACGAAGAGGGTCTCGCGCGTCATGGCCTCAGCCTCCGGCCGGCGGCGCGAGGCGCGGGGCCATGCCGGCGCCGATCATGAACAGCCCGATCGTCCAGCGCAGCGCCATCAGCCAGCAGAAGGCGACCAGCGGCAGGAAGACCGGCGTGACGTAGCTCGGCACCAGCACGCGCGCCGCGCCCACCGCCCAGTCGGTGAGGAAGCGGAAGCCCCACCAGATGTAGTTGGGGCTGTCGGGGGGAAGGAAGGCCGACATCAGGAATCGCCCGATGCAGGACCAGGCCACCAGGGCGAGGATGTAGTTGACGATCCAGAAGGGCAGATGCCCCAGGACGAACTCGTTCATGGCACCCGCAAAGTGACGGGGCGGCCGCATCGCTGCAACCGCCCCGGATGGATGTGGCAGGCCCCCGCGGCGCGGGGGCCGTGCCGGCCTACTCCTTCACCGCCGCACGGGTGTCGGCCAGCCGCACGCCGCCCTTGGGGATGCGGATGGACTCGACGAAGTCCTGCATCGCCTGGGACGGCGCCTTGGTGAACTGCGACACCACGTAGATGGTCAGGAAGGCGAGCGGCACGCCGAAGATGCCGCCCGAGATGTTGTTGATGCCCCATAGGCGCGCCACGATGCGCCCGCGCAGCACGACATGGTCGGTGCTCATGCCGAGCCCCGTCAGCGCCTTGCCGAACCAAGCCATCGCGCCATCCTGCAGCGTCGCCGCATTGGCGACGATACCCGCGGCATAGGCCTTGAGATCGGCCGAAGCCTGCGGCAGGGCGGCAGCCGCCTGCGCCGCGCGCAGGATGGCCTCCTTCGTGCCGAAGACCTGCAGGAAGGACAGCCCGCCGAACTCCGACCACATCAGGTAGCCGAAGGTCGCGACGTAGCCCACGAGCATACCGAGGCAGGCCGCGGCGTTCGTCGTTCGCTTGTACCACACGCCCATCACCAGCGCGGCGAAGAGCCCCGCGGCGGCAATGGAGAAGGCCCAGGCGACGAGGAACAGGATGTCCGCCCCCGCATTGCCCGCCGTCCAGGCCGCGAACAGCGCCACCATGATCAGCAGGACCCGCGCGATGATCAGCCGCTGCTTGGTCGGAGCATTGGGGTTGATCATCTTGTAGTAGATGTCGTGGCTGAGCGCGTTGGCGAGCGCAAGCAGCAGGCCGTCCGCGGTGGAGAGCGCGGCGGCGAGGCCGCCCGCCGCCACCATGCCCGCGATCACGTAGGGCATCCCCGCGATCTCGGGCGTGGCGAGCACGACGACGTCGGGATGGATGCGGAACTCGTTCCACTGCAGGATGCCGTCGCTGTTGACATCCGCGATGTTGATCCATGGCGTCCCGTAGGGCGACATGATCTGCCACGCGCGCACCCATTCGGGCAGCGCCGCGATCGGCTGGTTGATGAAGTTCTGGTAGATCTCGAGCTTCGCGAAGGCGGCGTAGGCCGGCGCCGTGAAGTAGAGCAGGAAGATGAAGAACAGCGACCACGCCACCGAGTTGCGCGCCTCGCGGACGGAAGGCGTTGTGAAGTAGCGCATCAGGATGTGCGGCAATGCCGCGGTGCCCACCATCAGGCAGAACACGAGCGCGAAGAAGTTCACCGCCGCGGGCATCGAGAACTGCCCGTTCGGCGCGATGAAGGGCGCGGCGTGGAAGCCGGTCACGCCGGGCGGCGGCGTCTGTCCCGCCGCTCGGAAGGCCTGCTCGAGCCCCTCGATCCTTTCGAGCGCGAAGCCGTACATGATCTGAGGCAGCGGCACGCCGGTGATCTTCACCGACATCAGGATGGCCGGGATCAGGTAGGCGATGATCAGGATGATGTACTGGGCCACCTGGGTCCAGGTCACTGCGCGCATGCCGCCCAGCATGGAGCAGACCAGGATGCCCGCCAGCCCCAGGAACACCGCCACCCCGAAGGAGACGTCGAGGAAGCGCTGGGTGATGATGCCCACGCCCACGATCTGCGCGACGACATAGACGAAGGAGGCGGTGATCAGCACCAGCACGCCGATCGAGCGCGCAAGGTTGCCGCCATAGCGCGCGCCGAGGAAGTCCGGCACCGTGTACTGGCCGAATTTGCGCAGATAGGGCGCGAGCAGCACGGCCACCAGCATGTAGCCGCCCGTCCAGCCCAGGATGAAGGCGAGCCCGCCATAGCCCAGCGCATAGAGGCTGCCCGCCATGCCGATGAAGGAGGCCGCCGACATCCAGTCGGAGC
>JBKBSR010000052.1:0-12912 GCA_046291055.1 Roseococcus sp. | reverse complement strand
CCCCTTCTACACCGCGAGCGTGCGCGAGTTCCTCGCCGCAGGCCGCCCTGTGGTCGGCTCCGGCCCGGTCGGGGTCGAGGGCACGGCCGCCTGGATGGAGGCGATCGGCCAAGCGGCGGAGGTGCCGGCCGCCATGCGCGACGCCGCGCGGCAGGCCGTGCTCCCGGCCATCCGGGCGCAGCTCGACGCGAACCCCATCGCCGCACGCATCACCGTCTCAGGCTACGAGGGCAGCGAGCTTCTGGTGGCGCGGCTGCTGATCGAGGCAGGCGCGGAGGTGCCCTATGTCGGCACCGCCTGCCCGCGCACGGAGTGGAACGCCGCCGACGCCGAATGGCTGCACGCCCATGGCTGCCATGTGCAGTTCCGCGCCTCGCTGGAGCAGGACATCGCGGCGATGAAGGAGGCGCGGCCCGACCTCGCCCTCGGCACCACGCCGCTCGTGCAGAAGGCGAAGGAGATGGGCTGGCCCGCCCTCTACTTCACCAACATGGTCAGCGCCCGGCCGCTCTTCGGCATCATGGGCGCGGGCTCCATGGCCGGCATCGTGGCGGCGCAGACGCGCGGGCGCGAGCGCTTCGCCACCATGGTCGGCTTCTTCGAGGGCGTGGGCACGGCCGACCGCGCGGGCTACGGCTTCGCCGAGAAGCCCGAGGATCCGCCCGGCTTCCGAGAGGGGATGCGCAAGCAGCGCGCCGCGCGCGCCAAGGCCGAAGAAGCGGTGGGGAGCTGAGCGATGCTCGTCCTCGACCACGACCGGGCCGGCGGGTACTGGGGCGCCATCTACGCCTTCTCGGCGGTGCGGGGACTGCGCGTGGTGATCGACGGGCCGGTGGGCTGCGAGAACCTGCCCGTCACCGCCGTGCTGCACTACACCGACGCGCTGCCCCCGCACGAGCTGCCCATCGTCGTCACCGGCATCGACGAGGACGCGATGAGCAAGGACGGCACGGAGGGCCTGCTGCGCCGCGCCGCCGGCACGCAGGATCCCGACCTGCCGGCCGTCGTCGTCACGGGCTCGATCGCCGAGATGATCGGCGGCGGCGTGACGCCGCAGGGCTCGAACCTGCAGCGCTTCATCTGCCGCACCATCGACGAGGACCAGTGGCAGGCCGCCGACCGCGCCATCATGTGGCTGTGGAACGAGTTCGGCGCGCGCGGGCGCAAGGTGCGCGCGCGCAGCCCGAAGCTCGGGCCGAAGCCGCGCGTCAACATCATCGGCCCCATCTACGGCACCTTCAACATGCCCTCCGACCTCGCGGAGATCCGCCGCCTGGTGGAGGGCATCGGCTGCGAGGTGAACCTCGTCTTCCCGCTCGGAAGCCACGTCGAGGACATCCAGAAACTGCCCGACGCCGACGTGAACATCTGCCTCTACCGCGAGTTCGGCCGCAGGCTCTGCGAGGCGCTGGAGCGGCCCTACCTGCAGGCGCCGATCGGGATGTTCGCCACCACGAATTTCCTGCGCAAGCTCGGCGAACTCACCGGGCTCGATCCCGAGCCCTTCATCGAGCGCGAGAAGCACACCACGCTGAAGCCGCTGTGGGACCTGTGGCGATCGGTGACGCAGGACTTCTTCGCCTCCGCGCCCTACTCGGTGGTGGCGAACCACACCTACAGCTTCGGCCTGCGGCAGTTCCTCACCGAGGAGCTCGGCATCCCCTGCGCCTACGCCGCCGAGCGCAAGCCCGGCGAGAAGCCGCGCAACGACGAGACGCGCGCGGCCATGCACGGGAACCCGGGCCTCGTCGTCTTCGGCAGCTTCAACGAGCGGATGTACCTGGCCGAGGCGGGCAGGAAGGCCGCCTACATCCCCGCGAGCTTTCCGGGCGCCATCATCCGCCGCGCGACGGGCACGCCCTTCATGGGCTACGCGGGCGCGACCTACATCGTGCAGGAGTACTGCAACGCGCTGTTCGACGCGCTGTTCCACATCCTCCCGCTCGGGACCGAGCTCGACAAGGTGGCTGCCACGCCGGCGCGCCCCTCCGATATCTGGGAGCCCGAGGCGCAGGCGCTGCTCGCCGCGCGCGTCGAGCGCGAGCCCTTCCTCATCCGGATCTCGGCCGCAAAACGACTGCGCGAGCAGGTTGAGTTGGCGGCGCGCGAGGCGGGCGAGGCGCGCGTCACCGCCGCGCGCGCCCGCGCGGTCCTGGCGGCGGAGGCGCAGCCCGCATGAGCGCACGCCCCGCCCTCCTCCCTGCCCGCCCGGCCTGTCCGGGCAGACAGACGTGCGTGGCCGCTCGCGCCACGCACATCCCTGCTGCGCGGGAGTTGCGCGGTAACGGGCCGAAAGGCCGAATGGAGGTCAACTGATGGCCGATGTGAGTGCGAGGACGGGCCTGACCGAGCCCGAAGCCCGCGAGGTCCACCGCCTCGTGATGCAGGGCTGGATCTTCTCGGTGTTCGCGTCGATGGGCGCGCACATCCTGGTCTGGCTGTGGCGTCCGCTGGTCTACGGGTCGCAGGTCGTCCCGCCGGACTGGCGCTTCTTCATCAACTGAGGAGTGCGGGCTGACGGCGCGAGCCGCCGGCCTGCCCTTCCCTTTCCAGGAAAGGAGACCAACGCAGTGCACAAGATCTGGATGGTGTCGAACCCGTTGCGCCTCGGCATTCTCGGCGCCGTGGGCGTGATGGCGATCGCGCTCGTGATCCATTTCGTCGTGCTGTCCTCGCCGCGCTACTGCGACCATCTCGGCTGGTGCGCCGGGTCGGTCACGTACACGACGGGACAGCCCGTGCAGCGGACCCCGGCCGGCCGCTAGCGCGGGCCGCGTCGCGCCGCGGCAGCGGAGGCTTCGGGTTCTCTCCCTTCCCTCCGCTGTCGCGGGTCGCGGCGCGCCGCAGCCGGTCCACGCCGTGCCCCACAGGAGCCTCAAGCCATGGCGATGCTGACATTCGAAGCCAAGTACCGCGTCCGGGGCGGCACCCTCGTCGGAGGGAACCTGTTCGACTTCTGGGTCGGCCCCTTCTACGTGGGCTTCTTCGGCGTCACGACGTTCTTCTTCACGCTCGTCGGCGTCTCCCTGATCCTCTACGGCGCGGCCATCGGCGGAACCTGGAATCCGTGGCTGATCAACATCGCGCCGCCGGATCTCAGCTACGGCCTCAGGCTCGCGCCGCTGCGCGAGGGCGGGCTGTGGCAGCTCATCACCGTCTGCGCGCTCGGCGCCTTCCTCTCCTGGGCGTTCCGCCAGGCGGAGATCGCGCGCAAGCTCGGCATGGGGATGCACATCCCCTGGGCCTACGGCATGGCGGTCTTCGCCTATTTCACGCTGGTGGTGATCCGGCCCGTGCTGCTCGGCGCCTGGGGCCACGGCTTCCCCTACGGGATCTGGAGCCACCTCGATTGGGTGAGCAACGTGGGCTACCAGTTCCTGCACTTCCACTACAACCCGGCGCACATGATCGCGGTGACCTTCTTCTTCACCACGACGCTGGCGCTCTCGCTGCACGCCTCGCTCGTGCTCGCCGCGATCAACCCCAAGAAGGGCGAGGCGGTGAAGACGCCCGAGCACGAGAACACCTTCTACCGCGACTTCATCGGCTACTCGATCGGCACGCTGGGCATCCACCGGCTCGGCCTGTTCATCGCCCTGTCCGCCGGCTTCTGGAGCGCGGTGTGCATCGTCATCAGCGGCCCGTTCTGGACGCGCGGCTGGCCCGAGTGGTGGAACTGGTGGCTCCAGCTGCCGATCTGGAACTGAGGGAGAGGACGCGAACCATGGAATACCAGTTCCTCTTCACCCGCATCCAGCCGCACGGCCCCTCCTACCCGGGCGTGCCGCTGCCGGCGGGCAACGACGCGCGCATCGGCAAGCCGCGGCACAGCCGCCTCCTCGGCCTCTTCGCGGACGCCCAGATCGGGCCGCTCTACCTCGGCACGCTCGGCTCGCTCTCGCTGCTGTGCGGCTTCATCGCGATCGAGATCATCGGGCTCAACATGCTGGCCTCGGTGAACTGGGATCCGGTGCAGTTCATCCGGCTGCTGCCCTGGCTCGCGCTCGAGCCGCCCGGGCCGCAGTGGGGGCTGCGCATCCCGCCGCTGAACGAGGGCGGATGGTGGCTCGCCGCGGGCTTCTTCCTCACGCTCTCGCTGTTCCTCTGGGCGGCGCGGGTGTGGCGGCGCGCGGACCAGCTCGGCCTCGGCCAGCACACCTTCTGGGCCTTCATGTCCGCGATCTGGCTCTATCTGGTGCTGGGCTTCCTGCGCCCGCTCTGGATGGGCTCCTGGAGCGAGGCGGTGCCCTTCGGCATCTTCCCCCACCTGGACTGGACCGCGGCGTTCTCCATCCGGTACGGGAACCTGTTCTACAATCCGTTCCACGCCCTCTCGATCGTCTTCCTCTACGGCTCCACCCTGCTCTTCGCGATGCACGGGGCGACGATCCTCGCGGTGGCGCGCTTCGGCGGCGAGCGTGAGGTGGACCAGGCGATCGACCGCGGCACGGCGATGGAGCGCGCCGGCCTGTTCTGGCGCTGGACCATGGGCTTCAACGCCACCTCGGAGAGCATCCACCGCTGGGCCTGGTGGTTCGCGGTGCTCACCCCGCTCACCGGCGGCATCGGCATCCTGCTGACCGGCACCATCGTGGACAACTGGTACCTCTGGGCCATCGAGAAGCGCTTCGCACCCGAGTATCCGCAGGTGTGGGGCCCGATCCTCGACCCGGCGGCGCGGTGAGGAGGATCGAGCCATGAAGCCCGAGTTCTACAAGACCTTCGGTTTCCTGTTCTGGACCGGCCTGGCGGCCATCGCCACCGCCGCCTTCCTGGTGGTGACCTTCGAGCGCCCCGGCACCACGGAGGTCCAGATGGGCTTCCGCGGCACGGCGATGGAGGTGGTCTACAACAACCGCAACCTGGACCGCATCCAGGCGCGCAACATCATCCCCGCCGCGATCGAGCCCGCCGACCCGGAGGGCCCCCGCGCCTCGGAGGTGTTCGAGAACGTGCAGGTGCTCGGCCATCTCTCGGTGGAGCAGTTCAACCGGATCATGCAGGCCATGTCCGAGTGGATCTACCCCAACGAGAACCCGGCCGAGAGCTGCAACGGCTGCCACGTCCCCGGCAACTTCGCCGCCGAGGACATCTACACCAAGCATGTGGCGCGGCGGATGCTGCAGATGGTCCACACCATCAACAGCACCTTCAACAACCACGTCCAGGACGTGGGCGTCACCTGCTATACCTGCCACCGCGGCCAAGCGGTGCCGGCCGCGGTGTGGTCGCAGGCGGGCTCCAACGCCCCGGCCTCGCGCATGTGGCAGGTGGCGGGCGAGCAGAACCGCCCCGTCACCGCCACCGGCTACGCTACCCTGCCCTCGGATCCCTTCACGCCCTATCTGTGGCGGGACGAGCCCATCCGCCACCAGTCGCAGACGGCGCGCGAGCGCAACAACAACGCCAGCATCATCCAGACCGAATGGATCTACGGGCTGATGATGCACATGTCCACGGCGCTCGGCGTCAACTGCACCTTCTGCCACAACAGCCGCTCCTTCGCCTCCTGGGAGACGAGCACGCCGCAGCGCGTCACCGCCTGGCACGGCATCCGCATGGTGCGGGCCATCAACAACGACTACATCGAGCCGCTGCGGGAGCGCTTCCCGCCGCATCGCCTCGGCCCGCTCGGCGACACGCTGAAGGTGAACTGCACCACCTGCCACCAGGGCGTCTATCAGCCGCTGTACGGCGCGCCGATGCTGCGCGACTATCCGGAGCTGAACCCGCCGCCGCGCCGCGCCGAGGCCGCGAGCCAGCCCGCGCGCAACTGATCCACGCCCGCGAGGAGCGCGTCCCGAGGGGGGCGGAGGGCCGGGGCCTTCCGCCCCCTTCCCTTTTCGCCTTCGCTGCACGGCGATGAGCGACCTCGCCGCCTATCCTGCTCTCTTCCTCGTCGCGCTCGGCGCCGCCTCGCTGCTGCCCATGCAGTCGGAGCCTGTGCTGGTCGGGCTCCTGCTCGCCTCCGACCATCCGGCCTGGGCGCTGGTGCTGGTGGCGAGCCTCGGCAACACGCTGGGTTCGGTCGTGAACTACGCGCTCGGCCGCCTGGTGGAGCGCTTCCGCCACCGCCGCTGGTTCCCCGTGGGCGAGGCGGCGCTCGACCGGGCCCAGGCCTGGTATGCGCGCTGGGGCTTCTGGTCCCTGCTGCTGAGCTGGGCGCCCATCATCGGAGACCCGCTGACCCTCATGGCCGGGGTGATGCGCGAGCCGCTGTGGCGCTTCGTGCTGATCGTGGCCATCGCCAAGACGGGGCGCTACGCGGCCCTCGCGTGGCTCACGCTCGCGCTCGCGTGAAGGCGGCGCTTTTCCTTGGCTTTCGCCGCGCCGATGCGCGAGGATGACGCAGCCGGGAAGCGCCGAGGATCGCACTCTCATGAACGTCATCTCCGCGCCGCCGCGCCCCGAGGCCATCGTGATCGGCTCGGGCTTCGGCGGCCTCGCCGCGGCGGTGCGGCTGCTCGCGCGCGGCTATCGCGTCACGGTGCTGGAGAAGCTCGATGCGCCGGGCGGCCGCGCCTACACCTTCCGCCAGGACGGCTTCACCTTCGACGCCGGCCCCACCATCATCACGGCGCCCTATCTGCTCGAGGAGCTGTGGACGCTGCACGGGCGGCGCATGGCCGATGACCTCGATCTGCGCGCCATCGACCCGTTCTACGTGATCCGCTTCGACGACGGCACCGAGTTCCGCGCCAGCGCCGACCTCGAGGCGATGCGCGAGGAGGTGCGGCGCATCGCGCCCGAGGACGCGGAAGGCTTCGAGCGCCACATCCGCGACTCCGAGGCGATCTACGACGTCGCCTTCGCGCAGCTCGCCGACCGTCCCTTCCACCGCTTCGGCGCCATGCTGGCGGCGATCCCGGACATGGTCCGCCTGCAGGGCTACCGCTCCGTGTTCGGCAAGGTCTGCTCGAACTTCCGCAACCCCAAGCTGCGCGTCGCCTTCAGCTTCCACCCGCTACTGATCGGCGGGAACCCGCTGAACACCACCGCCTACTACTGCCTGATCGCGCATCTGGAGAAGCTACACGGCGTGCATTACGCCATGGGCGGCACGGGCGCGGTGGTGCGCGCGCTGGTGCGGCTGATCGAGGCCGAGGGCGGCCGGCTGCGCTGCAACGCGGAGGTGGCGGAGATCCTCGCCGAGAACGGCGCCGCGGCGGGCGTGCGCCTCGCCTCGGGCGAGGTGCTGCGCGCCGATGTCGTCGTCTCCAACGCCGATCCGGCCTGGACCTACGCGAAGCTTCTCGGCGCACGGCCGCGCCGGCGCTGGACGGACGCGAAGCTCGCCCGCGCGAAGTATTCCATGGGGCTCTTCGTCTGGTATTTCGGCACCGACCGGCGCTTCGAGGAAGTGTATCACCACAGCATGGTGCTCGGCCCGCGCTACGAGGGGCTGCTGAAGGACATCTTCCAGCGCAAGCGCCTCGCGGAGGACATGTCGCTCTACCTCCATCGCCCGACGGCGAATGATCCCTCCCTCGCCCCGCCCGGCTGCGACGCCTTCTACGTGCTCTCCCCGGTGCCGCATCTGGGAGGCGGCACGGACTGGCGGGCCATGGCCGAACCCTATCGCGCGCGCATCCAGCAGCGCCTGGAGGAGACGGTGCTGCCCGGCCTGGGCCGGCACATCGTCACGCAGCGCCTGCTCACGCCGCTCGACTTCCGCGAGAGGCTGAACGCCTGGCAGGGCGCGGCCTTCGCCATGGAGCCGCAGCTCTTCCAGTCGGCCTGGTTCCGCCCGCACAATCTGAGCGAGGAGTTGCGCAACCTCTTCCTCGTGGGCGCCGGCACCCATCCGGGCGCGGGCGTGCCGGGGGTGATCGCCTCGGCGCGCGTGCTCGACCAGGTGCTGCCGCCCGCGGAATCCTTCACGCCGGCGCGGGCCTGAGCCCGAGCCCGACCACGGCGCGCCGCTCGCCCGCGCGGTCCTCCAGCAGCCTTGCGGCGGCGAGCCTTCCCGACATCGCGGCCATCGGCACCCCCGCGCCCGGATGCACCGAGCCGCCGGCGAGATAGAGCCCGGGCAGGCGCGAGGCCGCGCCGGGCCGCGCGAAGCTGCCCGTCATGCCGTGATTGGCCCGGCCGTAGAGCGCGCCGCCCGTTCCCGGGAACAGCGCGTGGAAGCCCTCGGGCGTGGTCGCCACCATGCGCCCGGGCGCGCGCGCCACGTGCAGCCCGCAGGCCGCGAGCAGCCCGAAGGCCTCGGCCTCGTGCCGCGCAAGGTCCAGGGCCCGCGCATCGCCGTCGGGCGGCGCGTTCACCAGCACCAGAAGCCGCTCCGCCCCGCCCGCAGGCGGGGGCTCGGCGGCGGGGCCGCGATCCTGCGCGCAGACATAGACGGTGGGTGCGGCGCACAGCGTCCGGCGGCGGAAGATGGCGGCGAACTCCTCGGCGTAGTCGTCCGCGAAAAAGACGTTGTGGTGCGCGAGCGGGAAGCCCTCGGTCGGCGCGTTCACGCACCAGGTGATGGCCGAGAGCGAGCGGCGCGCGCGCGGCGTTTCCGGCGCGGCCCGCCGCGCGCCCGCGCCGAGCAGGCCCTGCCCCAGCGCCGAGGCGTCGCCGTTGAAGACCACGGCCTCCGCCCGCTGCACCTCCCCCGTCGAGAGCCGCACCCCGGCCGCGCGCCCGTTCTCGACCAGGATTTCCGCGACCGGCGCGGCGAAGCGGAAGCGCGCGCCCTGCGCCTCGGCCAGCGCGTGCAGCGCGCGCGCCAGCGCACGCATCCCGCCCCGCAACTGCCACACCCCGTCCTGCTCCACATGCGCGATGAGCATGAGCGTGGCCGGCGCGAGGAAGGGCGAGGCGCCGACATAGGTGGCATAGCGCGCGAAGAGCTGGCGCAGCCGCGCATCGCGGAACTGCGCGCCGAGCGCGCTCCACAGCGTCGCCATCGGCGCGGTGCGCCACAGCCGCCCGAGATTCCCGATGCCCACGCGCCGCACCAGCGCCAGCGGCGAGGGCCGCTCGGAGGCGATGAAGGGCCCCGCGAGAGTGCGGTAGATGGCGGCGCTGCGCGCGCAGAACTCGCGGTAGCCCCGCGCATCCTCGGGCGAGGCGAAGGCGGCGATCGCCTCGGCCGAGCGCCCGATGTCGGCGAAGAGGTCGAGCCGCCCGCCCGCGCGCCAGGCATGCCGCGCGAGGATCTCCGACGGCGCCACCTCCAGATGATCCTCGAGCCGCCGCCCCGCATCGGCGAAGAGCCCCTCGAAGATCCAGCGCATGGTGAAGACCGTGGGGCCCGCATCCACGCCGCGCCCCGCCACCGTGACCTCGCGCATCTTGCCGCCCGGGCCGTCGGCGGCCTCGAAGACCGTCACCTCGCAGCCGCGCCGCGCGAGGTCGGCCGAGGCGGCGAGCCCGCCCACCCCCGCGCCGATGACGGCGACGCGCATGGCCCTCAGACCGCCGCCGCGCGCCGGGCGCGCAGCCCGAGCGTCACCTTGCGCTGGTGCCAGACGATGAGCGCGATGCCGGTGACGAGAGGAATCGCCCAGGTGACCGGGTGCAGCGCCAGCACCGGCATGATCCGCACCGAACCGAAGGCGAAGAAGGCCGTGTAGACGCTGATCCCCGCACCCACCAGCGCCTTGATGTGCTCCTTCAGCCAGTCGAGCGGCCCCGGCCTGTCGCGCCAGAGGAACCACCAGTTCGTCGCGACCGTGGCGACACCCACCACCGCGATGCCCATCATCAGCGGCTGGCCGATCCGCCAGCCATCGGCGGCGCAGGCGATGGCCGCGGCCAGCAGCAGCCATTGCAGGGCGCGGTTGAGCGGCGTGCGGTTCGCCGCATGGTCGCGCCGGTTGCGCACGCACAGCCACCCATACCAGACGAGGTTCACGGTCAGGATGGCGTTGTGCAGCATCATCCAGCCGAACAGGCCGCGGATGAACTCGGCATCGAAGCGGCCCACCAGGTGCGGATGTGTGCCGAAGGGGTCGTGCAGCGTGAGCAGGCTCATCCCGAGCGCGAGAAGCCCCGTCACCAGCAGGCAGGTGTTGAACACCCGCCCCCAGAGCTTGTGGTTCGCCCCACCCTTGCGGCCGATCACGGGCACCCAGAAGGCGATGGCGCCGGTGGCCCCCGTGAGGATGTGCAGCAGGACCAGCGCGTGGAACAGGTCCAGTTCGGCGAGGTCGAGCAGCTTGCTCAGGTCCATGCGCGGGCCTCGGACAGCGGAGACGACAATCCCGCTTGACACATTACGCCGTCACGCCGCCGAATGCACCCGCCTTCTCCGACAGGTCCGCCCCATGAACATGATGGCGCCGCCGCCGCGGCCCGAGACCTTCACCCCGCCCAGGCCCACCTCGCTGTCCGCCCTCGTCTCCCTGCTGCGGGTGGTGCTGCGCGGCGATGGCGACCTGCTCTCGCTGCTGCCGGCCGCGGCCTATCGGGTTGAGGTGGGGCATCTGGGCTGGTCGCGCCGGCAGATCCTGATCGTGAACCGGCCCGATCAGGTGCGGCGCGTGCTCTCCGACCCCGAGGGGATCTTCCCCAAGAGCGACCTGATGGTGGAGGCGCTCGATCCGCTGATCGGCGATTCGATCTTCGTCTCCTCCGGCGCGACCTGGAAGCGCCAGCGCCGGATGATAGACCCCTCGCTCACCATGATGCGCGTGACCAACGCCTTCCCCGCCATGGTCGCGGGCTGCGAGGCGGCGGAGGAGGCGCTGGAGGAGGCGGCCGCCCGGCGCCGCCCCGTCTCTCTCGATCTGACCATGAGCCACCTGACGGCCGACATCATCTGCCGCACCGTCTTCTCCACCAGCCTGCGCCACCAGGCGGCGCAGGACGTGTTCCACGCCTTCACCCTCTTCGAGCGCAGCGTGGCCCAGGTCGAAATCCGCCGCCTTATCTTCGACGAGGCCTGGAGCAACGCGCCGCAGCGGCCGGAGGTGCTGGAGGCCTGCCGCACCATCCGCCGCCACCTCGCCGAGCTGCTGGACACGCATGCGGGCGCGCAGGAGGGGCGCTTCGACGACATCGCCAGCGCCGTGATCGCCGCGCGCGACCCCGAGACGGGCGAGGCCTTCACGCGCGAGGAGCTGATCGACCAGCTCGGCGTGCTCTTCCTCGCCGGGCACGAGACGAGCGCGAGCGCGCTGACCTGGGTGTTCTTCCTCCTCGCCACCCACCCCGCGCTGGTGGCGCGGCTGCGCGCGGAGCTGCGCGAGGTCTGCGGCGAGGGACCGGTGGAGTTCGAGCACACCAAGCGCCTCGTCTTCGCGCGCAACCTCTTCCGCGAGACGCTGCGCCTCTATCCGCCCATCACCTTCCTGCCGCGCGTGGCGCTGGAGGCGACCGCGATCGGCGACGTCAAGGTGAAGCGCGGGGCGCTGGTGATGGTCGCACCCTGGGTGCTGCACCGCCACCAGCGCTACTGGCGCGATCCGCACCTCTTCGACGCCGACCGCTTCCTGCCCGAGCGCGAGGGCGAGATCACGCCCGGCACCTACATCCCCTTCGGCCTGGGCCCGCGCGTCTGCGCCGGCGCGGCCTTCGCAACCACTGAGGCCATCCTGCTCATCGCGCGCCTGTTCCGCCGCTTCGACTTCCGGGTTCTGCAGCCCGGCCGGGTGCGCCCCGCCGCGCGGCTCACCACCCGGCCGACCGAGCAGGTGATGGTCATGGTCTCCCGCGCGGGCGGATGAGCGCGCCGACCGTCCTGCTCACCCTCGGGCGGCTGCCCAAGGCGCTCGACATCGCGCGCAGCTTCTCGGCCGCCGGCTGGCGCGTGGTGGTGGCCGAGCCCTTCGCGCGGCACCTTACCGGCGCCTCGCGGCATGTGGCGACATCCGTCGCGGTGCGGCCGCCGAGCGTGGGCAAGCAAGCCTATCTCGACGACCTTCTGCGCGTGGTGCGCGAGCAGGATGTCCGCCTCGTCCTGCCCGTCTCGGAGGAGACGATGCATGTCTCGGCGCTGCACGGGCGCCTGCCGGGGCATGTGCGCCTTTTCGCCCCGCCGCCCGAGCGGCTGCTGCCGCTGCACGACAAGCTCGGCTTCGCCCGGCTCTGCGCCGCCTACGGGGTGCGCGCGCCGGAAACCCATCCGCTCGGCACCGAGGAGGCGTCGGCGCTGGCAGCACGGCAGGATGTGGTGGTGAAGCCCGTCCATTCCTGCGGCGGCCGCGGCTTCCGCCTGATCCGTCGCGGCGCGCCGCTGCCGGCGGAGGCCGCGCCGCATGTGGTGCAGGCCTTCGTGCCGGGCCGCGTGCACTCCTCCTGCGGCATCGCCCATGCGGGGCGGCTCGTCGCCAACGCCATCTATCGCGGCGTGATGTTCGCGGGCTCCGTCGCCACCGTCTTCGAGCGGGTGACGGACGCCCCGCGCGTCGAGGAGTGGATCGCGCGCTTCGTCGCCGCCTCCGGCCATACGGGCTTCATCTCCTTCGACCTGATCCTGGACGAGGCGGGCGAGCCATGGGGCATCGAGTGCAACCCGCGCGTGACGAGCGGCGTGCATTTCCTGCGCACCGAGGACATCGCGCCCGCCATCCTCGAAGGCCGCCCCGCCCAGGCGCGCGAGGAGACGCGGCTGCAGCAGTTCTACTCCGTGCTGACGGCCCTTTCGGGCGTGATGTTCCGGCGCGGCTATCTCGCCACGCTGCGCACGCTGCTCGGCACGCGCGACGTCACCTGGTCCTGGCGCGACCCGCTGCCCTTCCTGACCATGACCTGGACCACCTGGCCCATCCTGCGCCTCGCCATGCAGCGCCGCCGGCCCTTCGGCGAGGTGGCGACGCTCGACCTCGACTGGTACGAGGGCGAGCGCCCGCCCTCAGCCTAGGGTCTGGACTCAATCACGCCCAGTAGGTGATGGCGGAGACGAGGCAGACGGCGGCGAGGAAGTTACGAGCGGTCTTGTCGTATCGGGTGGCGATGCCACGGAAATCCTTGATG
>JBKBSR010000404.1:0-2389 GCA_046291055.1 Roseococcus sp. | reverse complement strand
GCCGATCACGGACGGGGCGGCCGGCGCGCCGGCCAGAAGCCGCGCCCAGGCGCCCTCCGCCTGGCCCTGGGCGCGCAGGCAGGGCGGCGATGGACTGCTCGGGCGTCCAGCCGTCGCGCCGCATGGCGATGAGCCGGTCCACGGCCGGATCGCCGCCGAGGACGAGGTTCTCCATGCCCTCGGTGATGCCGAGCAGGTTGGAGACATGCGCGAGGCTGGCCTCGGCCCAGCGCCGGGGCAGATCCTGCGGGCGCTGCTCGCGCGGCAGGCGCGGCGTCCACGGCGACGCGCAGCTCCGTCACGGGGGCGAGGCTCGCCTCCACCTGGCGCGCCTTCTCCGTCAGCCCCATGCCGCGCAGCGCGGCCAGGGCGGCCGTGGTGGCGGCCTCGGCCTCGGCGTTGCGGGGGCGGATGCGGCTGCCCTCCGGATCCGGGGCGGGGGCGGCCAGCGCCGTCATTGTCTCGCCGCGCTCCAGGCGGGTGGCGGCGGCGGCGCGGAACAGCTCCCGCCCCGCCTCGGCCATCTTGACGATGCGCTCGGCTTCCGCGTGGCGCGACCAGCCGCGCCAGGCGAGGTCGGTGGCGAAGGCGAGAAGGAAGAAGGCGAGCACGCCCATCGCACCCGCCAGCAGCGCGCGGATGGAGAGGGACTCGAGAGAGCGGCGGATCATGGCCGCGGCGCGCCTTCGGCGACGAACGATGCGCCCGCCGCATCTGCGCCCGCTTATCTTTCCCTTAAGCCCCTTCCCCCTTCACCCGCGTCCCGCGCGGGGCTCAGGCCACGAAAAAGCCGGCCGCGGCGGGCGCCGGGCCGGCTTCTTCGGGGGTGTGGCGTGACGCGCTCAGTCCGCCGCCAGCGCCATCCGGTTGCGGTTGAGCACGGACAGCACATGGTCCTCCGCCATGGAGGAGAGCGTCTCCACCTGCTCGGGCGTGAACACATGGCCCGCGCCCGGGATGGTGCGGAAGTCGATGGCCACGCCCTTCTGGGTGTTCAGCTTGTCCACCAGCTTCTGCACGCTGTTGAGCGGCACCAGCTCGTCCTCCTCGCCGTGCAGGATCATGCCGGAGCAGGGGCAGGGGGCGAGGAAGCCGAAATCATAGTGGCTGGCCGGGGCGCTGATGGAGACGAAGCCGCCCATCTCCGGCCGGCGCATCAGGAGCTGCATGCCCACATAGGCGCCGAAGGAATAGCCGGCGACCCAGAGCATGGATGCGTTGGGGTTGACCGCCTGCAGGAAGTCGAGTGCGGCGGCCGCGTCGCTGATCTCGCCGATGCCGCCGTCATAGCGGCCCTGGGACTTGCCGACGCCCCGGAAGTTGAACCGCAGCACCGAAAAGCCCATGGCCTGGAAGCGGCCATAGAGGCTGTGGACCACCCGGTTGTTCATGGTCCCGCCATGCAGCGGGTGCGGATGCAGCAGCAGGGCGACGGGGGCGTTCGGGCGCTTCGCGTGGTGGTAGCGACCCTCAAGTCGGCCATCCGGCCCGGCGAACATGACTTCAGGCATTTCGTCCTTGCGTCCGTCTCTGTCTTGGGCGCGCCCGGGCCTGCCGGCCGCGCCGATCTCCCGCTGGGCCGACAGCCGGGCAGCCGCACGCCGCACCCGCCCGGTCCATGCCACGGCCTCCGCCCGTCCCCCGCCAAAGCCCGGGATCCGCCAACCGAGGCGCCCCGGCGCACCCCTGGCGATCACCCCGCAACATTCTGGCGAGACAAGGAAAACGGAAGCCGCGCGCCTCGCGCCACCCGGGGCCTCGAAGCGGGCCGCACTATACGCAGCCGGGATCGGTTTTCATAAAGGATTCGACGCGCTCGACGCATGGCAGCCTTCTTACTGACGCATGACACGCTGCAGCCGTGACGGCTAGGGTGCTTGACGAACGGGGTGGCATGCCGCCCGCCATGGCGCGTGCCCTGTCGGATCGAAGGCTGATGGGGGCGGTTTTCTCCCCACATCCGCGGAGAAATGCGACATAGTGTGCGTGACCCGACGCCGGCGGGGCAGGTGATTCGGGGCAGAGGGGTGCGGCCGGCTCTCATGCCGCGCCCCGTTATCGAAGGTTGAAGTCCATGCGCCTCTCCACTCGCGGCCGCTACGCCGTCATGGCGATGGTCGAGTTGGCCGCGCGCCAGCACGCGCTGCCGCCGCCCGCGCCGGGCAAGGCCAGCCCGCCCGTCAGCCTCGCCGAGATCGCGGCGGCGCAGATGCTCTCGCTCGCCTATCTCGAACAGCTCTTCGGGCCGCTGCGCCGCGCCGGGCTCGTCGCCTCCGCCCGCGGCCCGGGCGGCGGCTACCGCCTGGCCCGCCCGGCGCGCGAGATCGCCATCTCCGCCATCGTGGACGCGGTGGACGAGCCCATCCGCGCCACACGCTGCGAGGAGGGG
>JBKBSR010000403.1:0-2392 GCA_046291055.1 Roseococcus sp. | reverse complement strand
GGGCTGGCTGCGCCGGCGCCTGATTGGGAAGGAGGCCGGCCGATGAGCGCCACCCAGCCGCTGCGCGAGGCCGCGCGCGCCCGCCTGCCCGTGCTGCGCGCCGCGCATCCGGCGCAGTTCCGGCCCGTCACGCCCTCGCGCCTCGCCACGGTGGCGGTGCTGCTCGGCATGGCGGGGCTCTTCGCGCTGGGGGTGTGGCGGCTGGACATCGACGCCTCGCGCCTGCTCTCGGGCTTCGGGCAGCTCCTGCACTTCCTTACGCTGATGGTGCCGCCGGCGCCCACCCAGGGCGCCAGCGTGGAGGGGGTACTGCGCGCCCTGGCCGAGACGCTCGCCATCGCCTTCCTCGGCACGCTGCTGGCCGCGATCATCGCCTTCCCGCTCGGCTTCCTGGCCGCGCGCAACGCCACCGTGAACCAGGCCCTGCGCTTCCTCGCGCGCCGCGGCCTCGACGGGCTGCGCGGGATAGACGCGCTGATCTGGGCGCTGATCTGGGTGAGCGTGGTGGGCCTCGGCCCCTTCGCGGGCGTGCTCGCCATCATGATGGGCGACATCGGCATCTTCGGGAAACTCTACTCCGAGGCCATCGAGGCCGCGGACCGCAAGCCGCAGGAGGGCGTGGTGGCCGCGGGCGGGTCGGGGCTGCACCGCGTGCGCTTCGGCATCCTGCCCGAGGTGCTGCCGGTGATCGCGGGCCAGGTGCTCTACTTCTTCGAGAGCAATGTCCGCTCCTCGACCATCATCGGCATCGTGGGCGCGGGCGGCATCGGGCTGGTGCTGGCCGAGATGATCCGCACGCTGGAGTGGCAGGCCGTCTCCTTCATCATCGTGCTGATCCTGGTGATGGTGGCGGCGATCGACCTGCTCTCGGGCGCGCTGCGCCGGCGGCTCATCGGCCGGGCGGCCTGACGCGGGATTGGGCGGCCCGCCGCCCCGCCCGCCCTGCGGGCCCTTCCGCGCCGATTGACCTCCACGCCCGCTTGCCTTTCATCGCGAGCGAACCGAGGAGCGACCCATGCCCGCCACCCACCGCATCCCCGCCACGCCCGAGACCATCCGCTGGGGCAGCTTCGACGCCGGCTACCCGCCGCTGATCGAGGTCGAGAGCGGCGACCTGGTGGTGCTCGAATGCGTCTCCGGCGGGCCGGAGGCGATGCCCGACCCCTCCTCCGGCCTGAAGATTCCCCCCGCGCTGGCCGCCATCCACGCCGCGAACCCGCCGCGCCTCGGCCCGCACATCCTCACCGGGCCCGTGGCGGTGAAGGGCGCCATGCCCGGCGACACGCTGCGGGTGGACATCGAGAAGATCGAGCTCGGCTGCGACTGGGGCTTCTGCGGCTTCCGCCCGCTCGGCGGCACGCTGCCGGAGGACTTCCCCTACAAGCGCATGCTGCACATCCCGGTGGACCGGGATAAGCGCCTCGGCCATGTGCCCGTCGGGCCGGGTGTGGCGCTGCCGCTCAGCCCCTTCTTCGGGGTGATGGGCGTGGCGCCGCCCGCCGAATGGGGCCCGATCAGCACCAAGGAGCCGCGCGCCCATGGCGGCAACCTCGACAACAAGGAAATCGGCGAGGGCGCGACGCTCTTCCTCCCCGTCCATGTCCCCGGCGCGCTGTTCAGCGCCGGTGACGGCCATGGCGTGCAGGGCGACGGCGAGGTGTGCATCAACGCGCTGGAGATGTGCCTGACGGGGCATTTCCGCCTGACGGTCGAGAAGGGCGGCAACCTTGCCTATCCGCGCGCCGAGACGCCGACGCATTACATCTCGATGGGCATGCACGAGGATCTGGACGAGGCGATGAAGCGCGCCCTGCGCGAGATGATCGGCTTCATCGTCAGCCGCACCAACCTCAGCGCCGCCGACGCCTACCAGTTCTGCTCGCTGGCGGTGGATTTCCACGTGACCCAGACGGTGAACGGCGAGAAGGGCGTGCACGGGCTGCTGAAAAAGGGCCTGCTGTTCTGACGCCGGCGCTGCTCGCCGACATCGGCGGCACCCATGCCCGCTTCGCCCGGGCCGAGGGCGGCCGCCCCGGCGAGGTGCTGACGCTGCGCGTGGCCGAGCATGCGCGCTTCGAGGAGGCGCTCGCCCTGGCGCGGGCCCGGCTGGGCTCGCCGCCGCGCTTTCTCTGCGCCGTGGCGGGGCCGGTGGAAGCCGGCCGCGCGGCGCTGACCAACGCGCCCTGGGTGATCGAGGCCGCCACCCTGCCCTTCGCGGAGGTGCGCCTGCTCAACGACCTGGAGGCCATGGCCTGGGCCCTGCCCGTCCTCGCGCCCGGGGAGGTGGAGGTCTGGGGCGCCGGCGCGACCCCGCCCACCGCCCCCCCCCCCCCTCTCCCCGCCAACACCCAACCCCACCCCACCCTGCCCCACACCGGAGGAGAGCGGCAGA
>JBKBSR010000051.1:0-12965 GCA_046291055.1 Roseococcus sp. | reverse complement strand
GGCGCTCATGGCCGTTGGGGCGATGGCGCCGCTCCTAGCATCGGCGCAGCCCGCCTCACAGACACCCCCTGCGGCGTTCCAGACCCCCTCGGGCAACATCCACTGCCTGTTCCGCGAGGGGCGGATGCGCTGCGACGTGCAGGAGCGCCACTACACCCCCCCGCCCCGCCCGCAGGGCTGCCGGGACGACTGGGGATCGAGCCTCGCCCTCGGCGCGCGGGGACCGGCGCGGCTGCTCTGCGTGCGCCGGCCGCTGCGCGACGAGGAGGCCTTCGTGCTGGGCTACGGCGCGCGCTGGAACGGCCGCGCGATCGCTTGCGAGTCGGACGAGGCCGGCCTCTCCTGCACGAACCGCGAGGGGCGGGGCTTCCGCGTCTCGCGCAGCCGGCTGGAGCTGTTCTGACCGGCGCCGGTCAGTCCGCCGTGATGTTCGCCTCGCGCACCACGCTGGTCCAGAGCGCGCGGTCCTCGCGGATCATCCGGTCCACCTCCGCCCCCGGCGCGAAGCGCGGGAAGGTGCCGAGGCCCGTCAGCACGCGCGGCAGGTCGGTGTTCTCGAAGCACCAGCGCAGGTTGTCCTCGAGGCGCTGGCGCACCGCGGCCGGCGTGGCGGCGGGGGCGACGATGGCCTGCCAGCTCGTGAACACCCAGTCGAGCCCCTGCTCCTTCACCGTCGGCACCGCGGGAAGCTGCGGATGCCGCTCGGCCGAGGTGATGGCGATGACGCGCACGCGACCGCCCTCATGCGCGCCGCGCATCAGCGAATAGCCGTCCAACATCATCTCGATGCGCCCGCCGAGCAGATCCTGCAGCGCGGGGGCGGAGCCGCGATAGGGCACATGCACGATGTCCACCCCCGCCTGGCGCTTCCACACCTCGAAGGCGAGATGCGGCACGCCGCCCGAGCCGCCCGAGCCGAAGTTCAGCGCGCCCGGCCGCGCGCGCGCCGCCGCGACGAGATCGGCGAGGCTGCGGATCGGGCTGTCGGCGTTCACCGCGAAGACCAGCGGGCCCAGGGTGAGCTGCCCCACCGCACGGAAATCGCGCGAAGTGTCGAAGGGCAGGTTCGGGAACAGCGCGTGCGTCATGGCGAGGTTGCCCACATTGCCCTGGAACAGCGTCGTCCCGTCGGGCGGGGATTTCGCCACATGGTCCATGGCGATGTTCCCGTTGTTGCCGGGCCGGTTGTCGATCACCACGGGCTGGCCGAGCCGTTCGGCCCAGCGCTGGGCGACGGGCCGCGCGATCGCGTCCACCCCGCCCCCGGCCGGGAAGCCGACCACCAGGCGGATGGCCCCCGACTGGGCACGCGCAAGCCCCGGCGCGGCGAGCAGGAGCGCGGACGCGCCGAGGGCGGCGCGGCGGCGGAGCGGCATGGCGGTTCCTCCCATCTTCTGGGGAAAGCCTGCCGCATCGCCGCCCGGCCGATCAAGCAGATCGAGGGCTGATCCTCAGAAGTCGAGGTCGGCGTAGTGCGGGGGGGGCTCCATGCCCGTCACGCGGTCGGCCAGCAGGGGGCGGAAGGCGGGTCGGGACTTCACGCGGCTGTACCAGTCCTTAGCGCTTTCGTTGTGGCTCCAGTCCACGTCGTTCGCGTAGTCGAGGGCGGAGAGATGCGCCGCCGCCGCGAAATCCGCGAGGCTGAGGTTGGGCCCGGCGAGCCAGGGCCGGTGCTCGGCCAGCCAGCCGATCATGTCGAGATGCGGCTTGAGGTTCGCATAGCCCTGGCGGATGACCGCCGCGTCGGGATGGCCGAGGCCGAGGTGGCGCTTCAGGTGGCGCTCCCAGATCAGCTTGCGCGTCACCTCCTCGGCGAAGCGCTGGTCGAACCAGGCGACGAGGCGGCGCACCTCGGCGCGTTCGGCCAGAGTCCGGCCGAGCAGCGGCGTCTCCTCATAGGCCTCGTCGAGGTATTCGCAGATGGCGTAGCTGTCGGCCACCACCACGCCGTTCTCCTCCACCAGCACGGGCACGGTGCCGGCGGGGTTCAGCGCCAGGAACTCCTCGCGCCGCTCCCAGACGCGCTCGGTCTTGAGCTCGAAGGGGATGCGCTTCTCGGCGAGCGCGAGGCGCACCTTGCGCGCGAAGGGCGAAAGGGGAAGGTGGTAGAGAATCCGCACCGGGACTCTATGCCACCCACCCCGCGCGAGGTGAAGGCGCGCCGTGCACGCGGCGGGCGGCTATTCCGCCGCCACCGCCATCTCGCTCATCGGCCGCGGGAGATACTTCGCGTATTCCTTGGGCACGACGTGCCAGAAGCGCGCACGCTCCGTCTCCCAGTCGTTCAGGATGCGCGCGGCGTGGCGGCTGCCCGTCTCGGCCACATGGCGCTCGATCAGCCGGCGCAGCTCCCCCTCCCAGTGGGCGGAGGCGAGGCGCTGCCACAGCAGCGTGTCCGGGTTCACGCGGCGCTCGAAGGTGCCCGCCGCGTCGTGGACGAAGGCCTGGCCGCCGGTGAAGCCCGCGCCGAAATTGTCGCCGACCTCGCCGAGGATCACCACCAGGCCGCCCGTCATGTACTCGCACCCGTTCGCCCCGCAGCCCTCCACCACGGCCACCGCGCCCGAGTTGCGCACGGCGAAGCGCTCGCCCGCCTGGCCCGCGGCGAAGAGCGCTCCCGAGGTCGCGCCGTAGAGGCAGGTGTTGCCGATGATCGTGTTCTCGTGCCAGGCGAGGTTCGAGGACGGCGCGGGCCGAACCACGATGGTCGCGCCCGAGAGCCCCTTGCCCACATAGTCGTTCGCGTCGCCGAACACCTCGAGCTTGAGGCCCTTCACGCCGAAGGCGCCCAGCGACTGGCCGGCCGAGCCGCGCAGCCGCACCGTCAGGTGCCCCTCCTGCAGCCCGGTCATGCCGAACTGCCGGACGATGCGCGAGGAGACCTTGGTCCCGATGGCGCGGTGCGTGTTGCGGATGTTGTAGGCGAGCTGCATCTTCTCGCCGCGCTCGAACAGCGGGGCGGCGTCACGCAGCATGTCGGCGTCCAGCGTCTCGGGCACCTCGTTGCGGCCCTCCAGCGTGCAATGCGCCGGGAAGCCGCCCGCATCGGCCTTCACGAGCAGCGGGTTGAGGTCGAGGTCGTCCAGGTCCTCGGCGCCGCGGCTCACCTGCTTGAGCAGATCGGTGCGGCCGATTACCTCCTCGAGCCGGCGGAAGCCGAGCGAGGCCAGGATCTCGCGCACCTCCTCCGCCACGAAGGAGAAGAGGGCGATCACCTTCTCCGGCGTGCCGGTGAACTTGGCGCGCAGCGCCTCGTCCTGGGTGCAGACGCCTACGGGGCAGGTATTGGAGTGGCACTGCCGCACCATGATGCAGCCCATCGCCACCAGCGAGGCGGTGCCGATGCCGAACTCCTCCGCACCCAGCATGGCGGCGATCACCACGTCGCGCCCGGTCTTGATGCCGCCGTCGGTGCGCAGCTTCACGCGGTGGCGCAGCCGGTTCAGCAGCAGCACCTGGTGCGTCTCGGAGAGCCCCATCTCCCAGGGCAGGCCGGCATACTTGATGGAGGTGACGGGCGAGGCCCCGGTGCCGCCCGAGTGGCCCGAGATCAGGATCGCGTCCGCCTTGGCCTTCGCCACACCAGCAGCAATGGTGCCGATGCCCGAGCGCGAGACGAGCTTCACGCAGACCGTCGCGTCCGGGTTGATCTGCTTGAGGTCGTAGATGAGCTGCGCCAGATCCTCGATCGAGTAGATGTCGTGGTGCGGGGGCGGCGAGATGAGCGTGACGCCGGGGGTGGAGTGGCGCAGCCTCGCGATCAGCCCCGTCACCTTGAAGCCGGGAAGCTGGCCGCCCTCGCCGGGCTTGGCGCCCTGGGCCACCTTGATCTCGATCTCGCGGCAGTTGTTGAGATACTCGGCGGTGACGCCGAAGCGGCCCGAGGCGATCTGCTTGATGGCGCTGTTCGCGTTGTCGCCGTTCGGGCGGGGCCTGGCGCGCTCGGGGTCCTCGCCGCCCTCGCCGCTGTCGCTGCGCGCGCCGATGCGGTTCATCGCGATGGAGAGCGTCTCGTGCGCCTCGGGGCTCAGCGCGCCGAGGGAGATGCCCGGCGCCACCAGCCGCTTGCGGATTTCGGTGATGCTCTCGACCTCCTCGAGCGGGACGGGCTTCAGCCCCTCGGTGCGGAAGTCCAGCAGGTCGCGGATGGCGATGGGCGGGCCCCTGCGCACCGCCTCGCTGTAGCGCTTGAAGGTCTGGTAGCTGTCCGTCTCCACCGCCTTCTGCAGCATGTGGATCAGCGTGCCGCCGAAGGCGTGCGCCTCGCCGCGCTGGCGCAGCTTGTAGAGGCCGCCCACGGGCAGCGTCACCGCCTCGCTCGCATAGGCCTTGCGGTGCAGGTCGAGCACCCGCCGCGCGAGGCCGGCGAGCCCGATGCCCGAGATGCGCGAGGGCACGCCCGGGAAATACTCGGCCACCAGCGCGCGGGAGAGGCCGATGGCCTCGAAGTTCATGCCCCCGCGGTAGGAGGAGATGACGGAGATGCCCATCTTGGACATCACCTTCAGCAGCCCCTTGTCCACCGCCTTCTTGTAGCGGGCGATGGCCTCATCGAGCGTCATCCCGCCGAACAGGCCGCGGCGGTGCCGGTCGGCGATGGAGGCCTCGGCCAGATAGGCGTTGATGGTGGTCGCCCCCGCGCCCACCAGCACGGCGAAGTAGTGCACGTCGAGGCACTCCGCGCAGCGCACGTTGAGCGAGGTGAAGGTGCGCAGGCTGGTGCGCACGAGATGCGTGTGCACGGCCGAGACGGCGAGGATCATCGGGATGGCCACGCGCTCGGGGCCCATCGCCTCGTCGGTCAGGATCACGTGCTGGCAGCCGGAGCGCACGCCCTCCTCCGCCTCGCGGCGGATGCGCTCCAGCGCGCGGCGCAGCCCCGCCTCGCCCTCGCCGACATGGAAGGTGCAGTCCACCTCGCAGGCGGAGGCGCCCATGTAGCCGCGCATGGCGACGAACTCGGCGGTGGAGAGCACGGGGCTCTCCAGCATGAGCATGTCGCACTGCGTCGGATCCTCGTCGAGGATGTTCCCGAGATTGCCGAGCCGCGTGCGCAGCGTCATCACCCGCGTCTCGCGCAGGGAATCGATCGGCGGGTTGGTGACCTGGCTGAAGCTCTGGCGGAAATAGTGGTGCAGGCCGCGGTAGTGCTGCGAGAGCACGGCCACGGGCGTGTCGTCGCCCATGGAGCCCACCGCCTCCTGCGCGTCCTCCACCATCGGGTGCAGGATCTGCTCCAGCTCCTCGAGCGTGTAGCCGACGGCGAGCTGCGCGCGGCGCAGCGCCTCGCCCGCCATCTGCGCGGGCGGGGCGGCCTGGGCCTTCACGATGCCGTCGATGCGCGTGGTGCGGTTCACCCACTGGCCGAAGGGCTTGCGCGCGGCCAGCATGTCCTTGAGTTCGGCGTCGAGGTAGAGGCGCCCGCTGTCGAGATCCACGCCGATGCACTGGCCGGGGCCCACGCGGCCCTTGGCGCGGATCGCGTCCTCCGGCAGCTTCACCATCCCCGTCTCGGAGCCGACGATGAGCAGCCCGCCCTCGGTGACGGTGTAGCGCAGCGGCCTCAGCCCGTTGCGGTCGAGCCCGGCCACCACCCAGCGCCCGTCCGTCCCGCACAGCGCCGCCGGCCCGTCCCAGGGTTCCATCACCGCGTTGCAGTAAAGGAACAGATCGTGGTGGTGCTGCGGCATGGTGGCGTTGTTGCCGAGCGATTCCGGGATGAGCATGGCCTTGGCCATGGGCGCGTCGCGCCCGCCGCGCACCAGCAGCTCGAACACGTTGTCCAGGCAGGCGGTGTCGCTGCCCCCGGCCTGGATGACAGGCTTGATGTCCTCGAGGTAGCGATCCAGCAGCGGATGGGAGAGGCGCGTCTCGTGCGCCTTCATCCAGTTCACGTTGCCGTGCAGCGTGTTGATCTCGCCGTTGTGCGCGATCATCCGGAAGGGCTGCGCCAGCCGCCAGGTGGGGAAGGTGTTGGTCGAGTAGCGCTGGTGGTAGATGGCGAAGCGGCTGATGAAGCGCGGGTCCTGCAGGTCCGGATAGAACTCGGAGAGGGCCTCGGCGAGGAACATCCCCTTGTAGATCACCGAGCGCGCGGAGAGCGAGCAGAGGTAGAGCTCGGGAATCTGCGCGGCGATGGCCTGCTTCTCGATGCGCCGGCGCACCACGTAGAGGTCGCGCTCCATCGTCTCGCCGTCGCGCCCCTCGGGGTCGTGCAGCAGGATCTGCTCGATCTCGGGGCGAGTGGCGTTGGCCTTCTCGCCGATCACCGCGACGTTGATGGGCACCTGGCGCCAGCCGTAGATGGCGAAGCCCATGGCCAGGATCTCGGTCTCGACGATCTGGCGGCAGCGCTCCTGCGCGCCGAAATCCGTCTTGGGCAGGAACACCATGCCCACCGCGATGGGGCCGGGCTTGAGGCTGTCGCCGCCGTCCTGCACGGCCTGGGCGAAGAAGGCCTGCGGGATCTCCACATGAATGCCCGCGCCGTCGCCGGTCTTGCCGTCGGCGTCCACCGCGCCGCGGTGCCAGACGGCCTTGAGCGCGTCGATGCCCGCCTGCACCACGGCGCGGGATGGCTTGCCGTCCAGCGCGGCGACGAGGCCCACGCCGCAGGCGTCGTGCTCCGTGGTGTCCACGCCCGCCGCCTCGAGCAGGGCCGCGTTGCGGCGATAGGCCTCGACGAACTGGGCGCCGGTTTCCTGGGTCATCTCTCTCACTCCGCGGCCTGGGCGAGGCCGGCCTTGGCCAGCACGTAGTGCGCGATCTGCTCGGCGGCATCGCGGCCGTCGCGGATGCCCCACACCACCAGCGAGGCGCCGCGCACGATGTCGCCGCCGGCGAAGACGCCGGGCAGCGAGGTCATCATGGTGCGGTGGTCCACCTTCAAGGTTCCCCAGCGCGTCACCGCCAGCGCGGGCTCGCCGAACATGGCGGGCAGATCCTCGGGGTCGAAGCCCAGCGCCTTGATCACGAGCGTGGCGGGCACGACGAAATGGCTGCCCTCGATGGGCGCCACCTGCTGGCGGCCCGTCGCATCGGGCAGGCCGAGATGCATGCGGCAGGCGCGCACGCCCGTCACCGCGCCGGCGCCCAGGAAGGCCTCGGGCGCGGAGAGCCAGAGGAAGCGCACCCCCTCCTCCTCCGCGTTCGCCACCTCGCGCATGGAGCCGGGCATGTTCGCCTTGTCGCGGCGGTAGAGGCAGGTGACCACGGCGGCCCCCTGGCGGATGGCGGTGCGCACGCAGTCCATCGCCGTGTCGCCGCCGCCGATCACCACCACCTCCTTGCCGGCGGCGTCCAGCGCGCCGCTCTCGAAGGCGGGCACGGCATCGCCGAGGCCCCTGCGGTTGGCGGCGGTGAGGTAGTCGAGCGCCGGCACAACGCCGTCGAGATCGCCGCCCGGCAGGTCCACGTCGCGCGCCTTGTACACCCCCGTGGCGATGAACACCGCGTCGTGCCGCTCGCGCAGCTCGGCGAGCGTCACGTCACGGCCGACCTCGACGCCGAGGTGGAAGCGGATGCCGCCCGCCTCGTACTGCTTCCATCGGCGCAGCACCACCTCCTTCTCCAGCTTGAAGTTGGGGATGCCGTAGATCATCAGCCCGCCGACGCGGTCATAGCGGTCGTAGACATGCACCTGGAAACCCTGCACGCGCAGCCGCTCCGCCGCGGCGAGGCCGGCGGGGCCCGCGCCGATGACGCCGACGCTGTAGGGCAGCTCCCGCGAGGGGATGGGCGGCTTCACCCAGCCCTGCTCCCAGGCCGTGTCCACGATGAACTTCTCGACCGAGCCGATGGTGACGGAGTGGAAGCCCTTCTCGATGACGCAGTTGCCCTCGCAGAGCCTGTCCTGCGGGCAGACGCGGCCGCAGATCTCGGGGAAGCTGTTGGTGGCGGAGGCCACCTCGTAGGCCTCCTCGAGCCGGCCCTCGGCGGTGAGCTTCAGCCAGTCGGGGATGTTGTTGTTCAGCGGGCAGTGCACCTGGCAGAAGGGCACGCCGCACTGGCTGCAGCGGCTGGCCTGGGCCCTGGCGCGCTCCGGGTCGAAGGCGGCGTAGATCTCCGCGAAATCCTCGCGCCGCTGGCTGGCGGGGCGCTTGTCGGGCGTCTGCTGCTGGAGGCGGACGAATTGCAGCATGCGCTCGGCCATGGGCGTTCCTCTGTCGCAACGGAAGGCTCGGGCGCGCAGGGAACGCACGCCGCGGGGGCAGCCCTTAACGCCTGCCGCGCCGCATGAAAAGCCCGAATGACGCAATAAGGACAGCTATACTGCCATATAATCTTCCCGCCGCCTCATTTCGGCCATGGAGGCTCAGGCCTTCCCGCCCATAAATGTCCGATCCGGCCCTTTCAGCCTGTGGGCCGCAGCCGCCGGTTCCCGCCGGGCCGGAACCGCGCCAGCAGCGCCGGCGCATGCGCCTCCACCGGCTGCGGCGCGATGCCGAGATCGGCCAGCGTCAGCGCCCCCTCGCCCACCACATTGTCGCGCTGGAGCAGCAGGAGCTGGTCGCGCGTCAGCGGCGGGTTCGGCAGCAACTCCCCGATCCGCGCCTGCAGCCGCGCGAGGCCCATCGGAACCTCGACCAGCGGGCGCTTGCGCCCCGTCTCCTTCACGATGAAGGCCAGCAGCTCGCGGAAGCTCCAGACGCGGGGGCCGCCCAGCTCATAGGTCCGGCCCGCCGCCTCGGGGCGATGCAGCGCGGCCATCACCGCCTCCGCCACATCGCCCACGTAAACGGGCTGGAAGCGCGTCTCGCCCGCGATCACGGGCATCACGGGCAGCAGCATCGCCATCTGCCCGAAGCGGCCGAAGAAGCCGTCGCCGGGGCCGAAGACGATGGAGGGGCGCAGGATGGTGGCGGCCGGGACATGCCGGCGCAGCCCCTCCTCGCCGAGCGCCTTGCTGCGCGCGTAGCGGCTCGGGCTTTCCGCGTCCGCCCCGATGGCCGAGATGTGCACGAGCTTCGCCACACCCGCCGCGGCGGACAGCCGGCCGAGACGCTCCGGCCCCTCGGCCTGCACCCGCTCGAAATCCCCGTGCAGGATGCCGACGGTGTTCACCACCACCTCGGCCCCCTCCACGGCGCGGGCCGCCCCGGCCTCGTCGGTGATGTCGGCCGCGATGGGGGCGATCTGGCCCACGCGGCCCATGGTCTGCAGCGCGCGCGCGCGCACCGGATCGCGCCCGGCCACGCGCACCACATAGTCCTCGCGCGCCAGGCGCTGCACCACATGGCGGCCGATGAAGCCCGCGCCGCCGAACACCGTCGCCACCTTGCGCATCCCAGTCTGCCCTCCGTCGCGGCGGACCATATGGGGGTGAGGCCATCAGGGCCAGATGGGGTTGACGCGCCGCGCGCCCCCCTCTATCCCCCCCGCACTTCGCCGCATCGCCCAGATGGCGGAATTGGTAGACGCGCAGGTTTCAGGTACCTGTGGCCGCGAGGCCGTGGAGGTTCGAGTCCTCTTCTGGGCACCATCCTTCTCTCTCTCGCATCGCTGACGGGGTTCGCCATGGCGAAGACCATGTTCACGCCGACCGGCCCCATCCACCTGCACCCCCACGACCTGCCCGAAGGGCTCGACCTCGGCCCCGTGGTGGCGGTGGACACCGAGGCGATGGGCCTCAACCCGCACCGCGACCGGCTCTGCCTCGTGCAGCTCTCGGCGGGCGACGGGGTGGCGCATCTGGTGCAGATCCTCCCGCCCGCGCTCGGCGGGCGCGGGGGCGATGCGCCGCGCCTGCGCGCGCTGCTCGCCGACCGCCGCGTGACCAAGCTCTTCCACTTCGCGCGCTTCGACGTGGCGCTGCTGCAGCATGCGCTGGGCTGCGAGGTGGCGCCGGTGATCTGCACCAAGATCGCCTCGAAGCTGGTGCGCACCTACACCGACCGGCACGGGCTGAAGGATCTGCTGAAGGAGCTGCTCGGCGTCGAGATCAGCAAGCAGCAGCAGACCAGCGACTGGGGCGCGCCCGATCTCACGCCCGAGCAATGCGCCTATGCGGCCTCGGACGTGCTGCACCTGCACGCGCTCTGGGCGCGGCTCGAGGCGCTGCTGATCCGCGAGGGCCGGCGCGAGATCGCCCAGGCCTGCTACGATTTCCTGCCCACGCGCGGCAAGCTGGACCTGCTCGGCTACGAGGAGCCGGACCTCTTCGCGCACTGATACGGGCGGGATGACATGCCGCCCGTATCGCGCGCAGGGTTGGCGTGGCGGCTGCGCGCCAAAGCAACTGCATACCAGCGACCGCGCCGCCTTCCCACGAGTCAGAGACGGCGGCCGGTCGTATGAGGCCGAGGCGCGATCACGCGGGCGGGACGGCCAGCACGTCGCAAGGCGGGCGGGCGAGGAGCTCCGCCGCGACGCTGCCGATCAGCGCCTGGCGCAGCATCCCCGCCCCGCGCGTGCCGAGCACGATGAGCTCCGCCCCCCACGCGCGGGCCAGCGCCGCGAGCGCCGCCGCGGGCGCGCCGAAGACGAGGCGGCTCTCGGCGCCGGCGGGCAGCGCGGCGGCGGCGGCGGAGAGGCCGCGCATCGCCTCCTCGCGCGCGCCCGCCTCCAGCCCCGCGGCCGCGCGCTCCGCGGGCCCGGCATCGCCGAGGGCGAGGAGGCGCGGCGGCTCCAGCGCATGGGCGAGCAGCACCTCCGTGCCCGCGAGAAGCCCGAGCGCGGCGGCGGCCTCCGACGCCCGGGCCGCGGGGACGGAGAAATCGGTCGCCACCAGCACTCGGCGATAGGGGCCGGCGGGGGGCTGATGCACCATGAGCACCGGCCGCGCGGCGGCGCGGATCACCCGCTCGACGGTGGTGCCGGAGAACAGGTCGCGCAGCCCGCCGCGCCGATGCTCGCCCAGCACGAGGCACGCCGCGCCCTCGGCCTCCGCGGCGCGCAGGATGGCGGCATCGGGCAGGCCGCGCTCCATGGCCGGGCGGCAGGGCAGCCCGGCGAGTTCGGGCAGGCCCTCGAGCTGGCGGGCGAGCAGCCGCCACGCCTCCTGCTCATGCGCGCCCGCGAGGCTCGAAGGCCATTCCGCGTCCAGCACATGCAGCACCAGCAGCCCGCGCCCGCCGGCGCGGGCGAGCAGCGCGGCGCGGCGCAGCGCGCGGTCCGACCGCGCGGAGAGGTCGGTCGCGGCCAGGATCGGGCCGCTCGCCGGGCTGGGGTCCACCGTGCTCCTCCTGCGCCTTCCTCGGGCGCGGATGGCAGCAAAATGCCGGCCCGGTCACAAGCCTCGGCATGGAAATCCCCGCCTGTCAGCCCGCGCGGCGAGGCGCGAGACGCCCGGGCTCACCCCGGATCGATCCAGCCGATATGGCCGTCCTTGCGGCGATAGACCACGTTGATGCTTCGGTTGGCCGCGTTGCGGAACACCAGAACCGGCGCGTCCGAGAGATCGAGGCGCATCGTCGCCTCGCCCACGCTGAGAAGGTGCAGCTCCGTGGCCGCCTCGACCACCACGGCCGGGTGCTCGGCGCCGGTGATGGGGAAGGCCTCCTCCGCGCCCTCCTCCTCGCGCACCACGTATTGGCGGGCCAGCTCGGCGGCCTCGCGCTCGGGGGCCTTGCCGCGGGCATGCTCGTTCACACGGCGGCGGTAGCGGCGCAGGCGCTTGGCCACATGCTCGGCCGCCTCGTCGAAGGCGCGGTGGGCATCGGGCCCATGGCCCTCGCCGCGCATGGTCAGGCCGCGCCCGGCGTGGAGGTTGATGTCGCAGGAGAAATGCCCGCCGTTCGAGCCCTTGCTCTCCTTGTGGAAGGTGACGCGCGCCTCGATGGCGTGGTCGAAATACTTCGCGGTGATGGCGCCGAGCCCTTCCTCCACATGCGCGCGCAGCGCATCGGAAGTGGCGACCTGCTTGCCGGCGACCGTGATGTGCATCTGTGCATCGTCTCCTTCACCCAGCCGCCCGCCGGCCTTCGGGGAGGATGCCCTCAGGCCGTGGCGGCCTTCTCGCGCCTGCGCTGCACCGAGCCCGGGATGCGCATCGCTTCGCGGTATTTGGCCACGGTCCGGCGCGCGATGTCCACGCCTTCCTTTCGCAGAAGCGCAACAATCGCGTCGTCGGAGAGAACGGCCTCGGGACGTTCGGCGGCGATGAGCGCGCGGATGCGGTGGCGCACCGCCTCGGCGCTCACGCTCTCGCCGCCGTCGGCCCCGGCGATGGCGGTGGTGAAGAAATACTTCAGCTCCAGCGTGCCGCGCGGGGTGGCGATGTACTTGTTGGCGGTGACGCGGCTGACGGTGCTCTCGTGCATCTCCACCGCCTCGGCCACGTCGCGCAGGATCAGGGGGCGCAGGTGCTCCACGCCGTGGCGGAAGAAGGCGTCCTGGCGGCGGACGATCTCGCCCGCCACCTTGAGGATGGTGTTCGCGCGCTGCTCCAGGCTTTTGACCAGCCAGTTGGCGGAGGCGAGCTGCTCGGAGAGGTAGCCGCGCTGCTCCTTGTCCCTGGCCTGGACCAGGGCGCGCGCGGCGAAGCCCCGGTTCACCAGCACGCGCGGCAGGGTCTCGGGGTTGAGCTCGAGCACCCAGCCGCCCTCGGGGGCGGGGCGCATGAGCACATCGGGGAGGATGGGGGCGAGCGGTGCCTCCTCCGCCCCCGCGCCGGGCTTGGGATCGAGGCGGCGCAGCTCCGCCACCATCTCCGCCAGGTCCTCGGCGTCCACGCCGCAGGCGGCCATCAGCCCCTTCATGTCGCGCCGCGCGAGCAGCTCCAGATTCTCGAGCAGGCGCTGCATGAAGGGGTCGAGCCGCCCCTGCTCCTCGAGCTGCACGGCCAGGCATTCGCGCAGGTCGCGGCAGAACATCCCCACCGGTTCGAAGCGCTGCATGGCGCGGCGGATGCGCTCCACCTCCTCCGGCGCGGCGCCCAGCCGCGCGGCGAGGCTGGCGCTGTCCAGCGCCCGCCGACCCAACCCGATGATCGCGCCGAACAAGGTGTACGGATCAGTGCCGACGCC
>JBKBSR010000050.1:0-12973 GCA_046291055.1 Roseococcus sp. | reverse complement strand
CGGGCCCGGGCCGGGCGGAGAGGGCGGAAGCGCCACGGGCCGGCCCGGCGGCGGCGCGCGCGGGCGGCGCGCCGCGCGCGGCGACGAGGCGCGCCTGGGCCTGGGCCTCTGCGCGGCGCAGCATGGCGGGGCTGACCGCCGCGCCCGCCTCGCGCGCCGCCATCACCCGGGGCTGCGCCGCGGCCAGCGCCGGCGCGCCGCGCACGCCCAGCCGCTGGAAGGCCTCGTCGAAGAGTTCCGCCATGTGCTGGTTGCGCTCCACCCAGGAGCGGCCGCCGAACACCGCGCCCACCAGCCGCACCCCATCCCGCTGTGCGGAGGTGACGATGTTGAAGCCCGAGGCGTGGATGTAGCCGGTTTTGATCCCGTCCGCGCCGGGATAGTCCAGCAGCATGCCGTTGTGGTTCCGGATCAGCCGCTGGCCATGCTGGAAATGCGTCACCGAGAAGTAGTGGTAGCGGTCCGGGAAGTCCTGGATCAGCCGGCGGCCGAGCAGGACCATGTCGCGCGCCGTCGTCACCTGCTCCGGGTCGGGCAGGCCGGAGGCGTTGCGGAAGGTGGTCCGCGCCATGCCCATCTGGCGGGCGCGCTGCGTCATCACCCGGGCGAAGGCGTCCTCGGAGCCGGCGAGGGTCTCGGCCACCGCCGCCGCCACGTCATTGGCCGAGCGGGTGACGAGGGCGAGGATCGCCCCCTCCACCGAGATGCTGCCGCCCGCCGGCACGCCGATCTTCGAGGGCGGGCGGGAGGCGGCCTCGGCGCTGAAGCGGATGGGCGAGGCGAGGGTGAGCCGCCCGTCGCGCAGCGCCTCGAAGAGCAGGTAGAGCGTCATCATCTTGGTGAGCGAGGCGGGGTGGCGCGTCTCGTCCGCGTTGTGGGCGGCGAGCACCTCGCCGGTGCGGGCCTCGACCACCAGGGCGGCATAGCGCGGGCCGGAGGTGAAGGCCCGGGCCTGCCCCGCCCATGCGCCCAGGCACAACAGCCCGGCGGCCAGCGCCCGGCCGAGCCGAGGAAGAACACCCATGGCAACCCCCTTCGCGGGCTGCCGCCCCGGCCTCCCCCAAGGCCGGCGACGCGCCCGCCAAGCCACTGAACCAGCGAAGGGCGGGCCTGTCCACCCGTTTCGCGCGCGACGCTGGGACAGGGATCTTGTGCGGCGCACAAAAAACCGCTTGAACTCTTCCAGCCTGATCGCTATTTCCGGCGCATGCTGCACCGCAGCAAGACCGCCGTGGTCGGGACCCTCCCGCCTCGGCTTGCACGAGGATCAGAGACGATGGCGACCCAGGCTGAGATGAAGAAGGCGATGGCCGCGGCGGCCGAGAACGGCGCCGCCCAGGCCAAGAAGCTGATGGCGGAGGGCGCCGCGCAGGCGCGCGTGGCCGTGGAGAAGGGCATCGAGACGGCGAACAAGACCGCCGCCGACATGATGAAGGCCGCCGAGGAGGCGATGGAGTTCGGCCGCGGCAACTTCGAGGCCGTGACCAAGGCCGGCCAGCTCTACGTCACCGGCGTGCAGGACCTCTCCCGCCAGACCCTGGCGATGTTCCAGGCGCTCTCCGAGCACGCGATCGAGGGCGTCAAGACCCTCTCCTCCGTGAAGAGCCTGAAGGAGGCGGCGGATTTCCAGGCCTCCTTCGCCAAGGCGTCCTTCGAGCGCGCGATGAACGACACCGCGAAGCTGCAGGAGGCCGCGATGAAGCTGGCCGAGACGACCATGGAGCCCCTCACGGCGCGCCTGACGCTCGCCATGGAGAAGATGGCCAAGCCGCTCGCGGCCTGACCCGCTTCCGGGCGACCGCCCAGGGCCCGGGCCCCCGCTGCGGGGTCCGGGCCTTCTGCGTTTCTTCACCCCGGATCGGCGATTCCCCGCCACCGGGCCCGAGGGGCGCGCGAGGCTCTTTTCCTGAGCGCCGCGCACCCGATATCCTGGCCGAGCAGAGGATGGACCACCGGCCTGCCATGCACCGCCGATTCGACAGCACAGACCAGGCACTTCCGCCCGTGACCGCCAGCGAGGGCGACAAGCGCGAGGATGGCGGCGGCCCCGCCACCGGCGTCGTCGTCAAGCCGCGCCCCAAGACCAAGAAGCCGGCGATGTACAAGGTGCTGATGCTCAACGACGACTACACGCCGATGGAGTTCGTCGTGCATGTGCTCGAGCGCTTCTTCCAGAAGAGCCGCGACGAGGCCACGCGCATCATGATGCACGTGCACCGGCGCGGCGTGGGCGTCTGCGGCGTCTACACCTACGAGGTGGCGGAGACGAAGGTGACGCAGGTGATGGATCTGGCGCGCCAGAACCAGCACCCGCTGCAATGCACCATCGAGAAGGAGTGACTCGGCCGCGCAGGTGACCCTATTGTTAACAAACGCGGACTGTCGCGCGAGGGGGAGAGCCACCACATTGTCCGTCAACGGGCCGTCCCGCCCGATCTGCGGGGCGCGCCGACTCAACAGGGGAGCGTACTGAGCATGCTGTCCCGCAACCTCGAGCAGACGCTCCATCGGGCCCTCGGCCTCGCCAATGACCGCCGGCACGAATACGCGACTCTCGAACATCTGCTGCTGGCCCTCGCCGACGACGCCGACGCGACCACCGTGCTGCGCGCCTGCGGGGTGGATCTCGACAAGCTGAAGCGCGACCTGACGGAGTTCCTCGACAAGGATCTCGCCGGTCTCGTCTCCGACCGCGGCGGCGACCCCAAGCCCACCGCCGGCTTCCAGCGCGTGGTGCAGCGCGCCGCCATCCATGTGCAGAGCAGCGGCCGCGACGAGGTGACGGGCGCGAACGTCCTCGTCGCCCTGTTCAGCGAGCGCGAGAGCCACGCCGTCTATTTCCTGCAACTGCAGGACATGACGCGGCTCGACGCGGTGAACTTCATCAGTCACGGCATCGCCAAGGCGCCCGGCCGCAGCCAGCCGCGCCCCGTGCAGGGCACCGCCGGCCCCACGCCCGAGGAGGGGAGCAGCGGGTCCGAGCGGGAGGAGAAGCCCCGCAGCGGCGGGCGCAACCAGGACGCGCTCTCCACCTACTGCGTGAACCTCAACAAGAAGGCGCAGCAGGGCAAGATCGACCCGCTGATCGGCCGCGACCAGGAGATCGAGCGCACCATCCAGATCCTCTGCCGGCGCACCAAGAACAACCCGCTCTATGTGGGCGACCCGGGCGTGGGCAAGACCGCCATCGCCGAGGGCCTGGCCAAGCGCATCGTGGAAGGCGACGTGCCGGAGGTGCTGGCCAAGTCCACCATCTACTCGCTCGACATGGGCAGCCTGCTGGCCGGCACGCGCTACCGCGGAGATTTCGAGGAGCGGCTGAAGGCCGTGGTCTCGGAGCTCGAGGCCCAGCCCGGGGCGGTGCTGTTCATCGACGAGATCCACACCGTCATCGGCGCGGGCGCCACCTCGGGCGGCGCGATGGACGCCTCCAACCTGCTGAAGCCGGCGCTGGCGCAGGGCACGCTGCGCTGCATCGGCTCCACCACCTACAAGGAATACCGCAACCACTTCGAGAAGGACCGCGCGCTGGTGCGGCGCTTCCAGAAGATCGACGTGAACGAGCCCACGGTCGAGGATGCGGTGAAGATCCTGCAGGGCCTCAAGACCAACTACGAGAAGCACCACAAGGTGAAGTACACGCCCGAGGCCATCCGCGCGGCGGTCGAGCTCTCGGCCAAGTACATCCATGACCGCAAGCTGCCCGACAAGGCCATCGACGTCATCGACGAGGTCGGCGCCTCGCGCATGCTCGTGCCCGAGAACAAGCGCAAGAAGACGGTCACGCTGAAGGACGTGGAGGAGGTGGTCGCGAAGATCGCGCGCATCCCGCCCAAATCCGTCTCCGCCGACGACAAGGAGACGCTGCGCCACCTGGAGCGCGACCTCAAGGCCATGGTCTTCGGCCAGGATCGCGCCATCGAGGCGCTGGCCTCGGCCATCAAGCTCTCCCGCGCCGGGCTGCGCGACCCGGAGAAGCCCATCGGCAACTACCTCTTCTCCGGCCCCACCGGCGTGGGCAAGACGGAGGTGGCCAAGCAGCTCGCCAAGACGCTCGGCATCGAGCTGATCCGCTTCGACATGAGCGAGTACATGGAGCGGCACAGCGTGAGCCGCCTGATCGGCGCGCCGCCGGGCTATGTGGGCTTCGACCAGGGGGGCTTGCTCACCGATTCCGTCGACCAGCACCCGCACTGCGTTCTGCTGCTCGACGAGATCGAGAAGGCGCACCAGGATCTCTACAACATCCTGCTGCAGGTGATGGACCACGGGAAGCTCACCGACCACAACGGCAAGACGGTGGATTTCCGCAACGTGATCCTGATCATGACCACCAACGCCGGCGCGGCCGACATGGCGAAGCCCGCCATCGGCTTCGGACGCGAGACCCGCACGGGCGAGGACGAGGAGGCGGTGAAGCGCCTCTTCACGCCGGAGTTCCGCAACCGCCTCGACGCCGTCATCCCCTTCGCCGGCCTCACGCCCGAGATCGTGGCGCAGGTGGTGGAGAAGTTCGTCATGCAGCTCGAGGCGCAACTCGCCGACCGCAACGTGACGATCGAACTCTCCTCCGCGGCCAAGGAATGGCTGGCCGAGCGCGGCTACGATCCGCTCTACGGCGCGCGGCCGCTGGCGCGGGTGATCCAGGAGAACATCAAGAAGCCGCTGGCCGAGGAGCTGCTGTTCGGCAAGCTCGTCAAGGGCGGGGCGGTGAAGGTGAACCTGGTGGACGGCGCGCTGACCTTCGACATCGCCGAGGCCCCCGTCGCCGCCCTGCCCAGGCCGGAGGGCGACGGCGAGGCGGAGAAGGAGCCCGAGACGGCCGAGTAGGCCGCCTCGGCGTCAGAGCCGCCGCCACTCCCAGTAGAGCGGGCGGCGGCCCTCGCGCAGCGCCTTGGCCTCGTAGCGCGTCGGCGGCCATCCCTCGGGCCGCGCCTCATGGAAGGCATGGGGCGCGAAGAAGGGCTGATCGGCGAAGGTCTCGCGCAGCCAGGCCTGGTAGGTCGGATCATCGCTGGCGATCCGCCAGATGCCCCCTGGCGCGAGCACCCGCGCCACCACCGGCAGCATGGCGGGGTGGACGAAGCGGCGCTTCGCGTGGCGCGCCTTGGGCCAGGGGTCGGGGAAGAGCAGGAACAGCCGCTCCAGCGCGCCATCGGGCAGGGCGGCGAGCAGTGTGCGCGCGTCCTCCGGCCAGAGGCGGAGGTTGGCGGGCAGGGGCGCCGTGGCCTCCGCCCCCTCGGGCGCCAGGGCCGAGAGCAGGGAGCACAGCCCGTTCTCGAACACCTCCGAGGCGATGTAGGTCACGCCCGGCTGGGCCGCGATCTGCGCCCGCACATGCTCGCCCCCGCCGAAGCCCACCTCCAGCCAGAGCGGGCGCGGCAGGCGTGCGATCTCCTCCGGGCACAGGCGCAGCCGGGGCAGGGTCTCGGCCAGCAGGCGCTCCTGCCGCGCGCGCAGCGGGTGGCCGCGGCGGCGGCCGTAGAGGCGCAGCGGCACGCCTTGGGGCAGGTTCTGCTCGCTCATCGCGCTCCGCCATGAAAAAGGGCGGCCCCGCGCGGAGGCCGCCCCGATGCGCTCACGCCCCGCCGCTCAGCGGCCGAAGGCGCGCTTCAGCTCCTCCACCAGGTCGGTCTTCTCCCAGGTGAAGGTGCCCTTCTCCGGATCCGGCGTGCGGCCGAAATGGCCATAGCTGGAGGTGGGGACGTAGATGGGGCGGTTCAGGTGCAGGTGCTCGCGGATGCCGCGGGGCGAGAGGTTCACCAGCCCGTCGATCACCTTGGCCAGCTTCGCCTCGTCGATGTCCTTGCCCGTGCCGTGCAGGTCGAAATAGACCGAGAGCGGCTTGGAGACGCCGATGGCGTAGCTCACCTGGATGGTGCAGCGATCCGCGAGGCCCGCGGCCACCACGTTCTTCGCCACGTAGCGCGCGGCATAGGCGGCGGAGCGGTCCACCTTCGTGGGGTCCTTGCCGGAGAAGGCGCCTCCGCCATGCGGGGCCGCGCCGCCATAGGTGTCCACGATGATCTTGCGCCCCGTCAGGCCGCAGTCGCCGTCCGGCCCGCCGATGACGAAGGTGCCCGTGGGGTTCACGTAGAGCTCCTCGTCGGGGCACATCCAGCCCTTGGGCAGGCTGCTTTCGATGATGGGCTTCACCATCGCCTTGATCTGCGCCTGGTCCATGCCCTCCTCGTGCTGGGTGGAGAGGACGATGGAGGTGGCGCCCACCGGCTTGCCGTCCACGTAGCGCAGCGTCACCTGGCTCTTGGCGTCGGGCAGCAGGCCCTTCACCGCCACGTCGCCGTTGCGGCGCATCTCGGAGATGCGGCGCAGGATGAGGTGCGCGTAGTAGAGCGGCGCGGGCATCAGCTCGGGCGTCTCGTTGCAGGCGTAGCCGAACATGATGCCCTGGTCGCCGGCGCCCTCGTCCTTGTTGCCCGAGGCGTCCACGCCCTGCGCGATGTGCGCGGACTGTGCGTGCAGGTGGCACTCCACATGGGCGTGCTTCCAGTGGAAGCCCTCCTGCTCATAGCCGATGTCGTGGATGGCCATGCGGGCCTTGTGCATCAGCAGCTCGGGCGTGATGGAGGCGGGGCCGCGGGTCTCGCCGGCGATGACGACGCGGTTGGTCGTCACCAGCGTCTCGCAGGCCACGCGCGCGTAGGGGTCATGCTCGAGGAAGGTGTCGAGCACCGTGTCGCTGATGCGGTCGGCCACCTTGTCGGGATGGCCCTCGGAGACGCTCTCCGAGGTGAACAGGTATTCGCCCTTGTCGCGCATGGCTTGGTTCGGCCTCTTGTCGCTGGTGGTCCGCGGGGTGCGGTCAGCCCGGCAGGCGCCGGGGGATCCGGGCGGGCTGGCCCGCGGAGCGCGGGCGAGGCTGTGTGGCAGCGCGCAAGAGGTGGGTCAAGACGCGGCCCGGAACCCCTCGAGAGGGATGGGCGGCGGGCGGCCGACGATCTCGGCCGCGATCACCGCCGCGCTGCCCAGGGCCAGGGTCCAGCCCAGCGCGCCATGGCCGGTGTTGAGGTAGAGGTTTGGCGCGGCCGGGGTGCGGCCGAGCAGCGGCAGCCCGGTGGGGGTGGCGGGGCGCAGCCCGGCCCAGGGCTCGAGCGGCCCTTCCCAGTCCCCCGCCTCGGGGAAGGCGGCGCGGGCCAGGCGGATGAGGCTGGAGAGGCGGCGCTCCTCCAGCCGCGCATCCGCGCCCACCAGGTCGGCCATGCCCGCCACCCGCAGCCGCCCGCCCAGCCGCGCATAGACGACCTTGTGCCCGCTGTCCGTGACGCTGAGGCGCGGCGCGGCCTCCTCGCGCGTCACCGGCAGGGTGATGGAGTAGCCCTTGAGCGGGTAGATGGGCAGATCGAGTCCGAGCGGCCGCGCGAGCGCCCGGGCGCCCAGGCCGAGGCAGAGCACCACCGCCTCGGCCTCGATCACGCCGGCCTCGGTCAGCACGCCGCGCACCCGCCCCTCGGCGCGGACGATCTGGCGCACCCGCGTGCCGAGGCGGAAGGTGACGGGGTTGTTGCCGCGCGCGAGCTGCGCGGCCAGCCCCTCGCAGAAGGCCCGGCAGTCGCCCGCCTCCTCGGAGGGGGTGAAGACGCCGCCTGCGATGCGCGGGGCGATGCGCGCCAGCGCGGGCTCCAGCGCCAGGCATTCCTCGCGCGAGAGGGCCTGCTGCACACTGCCCCAGCGCGCCTGCAGCGCCATCTGCCGCCGCGCCGCCTCCATCCCCGCCGCATCGGGCTGCAGCACCAGCTTGCCGCTGCGCGCATGGTCGAAGGCGAAGGGGGCGCTGGCCGCAAACTCGCGCATCAGATCGCGCGAGAGGGCGGAGAGCAGCAGCAGCCGGCGCGTCGTCGCCTCCGCCGTGCCGGGATTGCAGGCGGCGATGAAGGCGAGCAGCCATTTCCACTGGGCGGGATCGGGCCGGGGGCGGAAGCGCAGCGGCCCGTCCGGGTCCAGCATCCAGCCCGGAACCTTGCCCAGCACGCCCGGCGCGGCGAAGGGCGCGACATAGTCGTAGGAGAGCTGCGCGCCGTTCGCCGCGCTGGCGCCGCGGGCCACGGCGGGCTCGGCGTCGAGCACGGTGACGCGGCAGCCCTCGGCGGCCAGGCGGTGGGCGGTGGCGAGGCCGATGACGCCGGCGCCAAGCACGAGGACATGCATGGGCGGACTTTGCAAGCCGGCGCGGGTCGGTCAACCGCCCCGCTTGCCACGCCGCGCCCGGCCGGCCATAGCGCGGCCATGGACGCCCCCCGCCCCTCCGACGAGGCGCTGCGCGAGCGCATCGCGCGGATGTTCTGGTTCCACAGCATCACGCTGCGGCCCGGGGTGGTGACGCCCGGCCTCAAGTCCCGCGAGCATCTGGCGGCGGAGGAGGAGGCGATCTTCGGCGCGGTGCGGCTGCGCGGGGCCAGCGTGCTCGACATCGGCGCCTGGAACGGCGCCTTCAGCCTGGCGGCGGAGCGGCGCGGCGCGGCGCGCGTGCTGGCGACGGACCATTACGTCTGGAACCACCCGCAGTTCCAGGCCCGCCCCACCATCGAGCTGGTGCGGCAGGAGACCGGCGCGCGCTTCGAGCTGCTCGACCTCGACCCGACCGCCCTCACGCCGGAGATCGGCGTGTTCGACGTGGTGCTCTTCCTCGGCGTCTTCTACCATCTGTTCGACCCGATCGCGGTGATGCAGCGGGTGCGGCAGGTGACGGGCGGCGCGCTGCTGATCGAGACCTACCAGGACGCGCTCGACCAGGCGCGGCCGATGATGGTGTTCTACCCGGGCGCCACCCTGGCCGGGGACGCGACGAACTGGTGGGGCCCGAACCCGCCGCTGATGCTGCACCTGCTGCTGGAACTCGGCTTCGAGCGGATCGAATACCGCCCCCACCCGGTGCTGGGCGTGGAGCGCGGGATCTACGCCGCCTTCCTGCCCGGCGCCTTCGACCGGCTCGGCGGCCTGTTCGAGCCGCCCTGGATCGGGCTGACCCACCCGCGCTGACCGCCCGGCCCATGCGGCGGGCGCGGGCCGGGGTTGCGGCGGTCGCGCCACGCCATGGCGAATCCCGCGCCCTTCGCCCTTGCCGCGGCGCGGGCTGCTCAATACATGGGCAGGCGGATGGGGTCGCGCATGGGGCGCGGCCCGTCATGGGGCCTCGCGCGGCGCCGGTCAGGGCCGCGTCTCGGGGCCGCCGCAAGGGAGCAGGCTCGCATGAGCAAAGTCATCGGCATCGACCTCGGCACCACCAACTCCTGCGTCGCCATCATGGAGGGCGGCGAGGCCAAGGTGCTGGAGAACAGCGAGGGCGCGCGCACCACGCCCTCCATGGTCGCCTTCACGAAGAGCGGCGAACGTCTCGTCGGCCAGGCGGCGAAGCGCCAGGCCGTGACGAACCCCACCAACACCCTCTTCGCCGTGAAGCGCCTGATCGGCCGCCGCTTCGACGACCCGATGGTGCAGAAGGAGAAGGGCCTCGCGCCCTACCACATCGTGCGCGCCGACAACGGCGACGCCTGGGTCGAGGTGGACGGCAAGAAATACGCGCCGCAGCAGATCAGCGCGATGGTGCTGACCAAGATGAAGGAGACGGCCGAGGCCTATCTCGGCGAGAAGGTGACGCAGGCCGTCATCACCGTCCCCGCCTATTTCAACGACGCCCAGCGCCAGGCGACGAAGGAGGCCGGCGCGATCGCGGGCCTCGAGGTGCTGCGCATCATCAACGAGCCGACGGCCGCCGCGCTGGCCTACGGGCTCGACAAGAAGAAGTCCGGCACCATCGCGGTCTATGACCTGGGCGGCGGCACCTTCGACGTCTCCATCCTCGAGATCGGCGACGGCGTCTTCGAGGTGAAGTCCACCAACGGCGACACCTTCCTGGGCGGCGAGGACTTCGACCAGCGCATCATCGACTATCTGGCCGAGGAGTTCCGCAAGGAGAACGGCATCGACCTGCGCGGCGACAAGCTCGCCCTGCAGCGGCTGAAGGAGGCGGGCGAGAAGGCGAAGATCGAGCTCTCGTCCAGCAAGCAGACCGAGATCAACCTGCCCTTCATCACCGCCGACGCCTCGGGGCCGAAGCACCTGGTGATGACGCTGACGCGCGCGAAGCTCGAGGCGCTGGTGGACGACCTGGTGCAGAAGACGCTGGAGCCCTGCCGCCAGGCGCTGAAAGACGCGGGGCTGACCGCGGGCGAGGTGGACGAGGTCATCCTGGTCGGCGGCATGACGCGCATGCCGAAGATCATCGAGACGGTGAAGAACTTCTTCGGCAAGGAGCCCGCCCGCAACGTCAACCCCGACGAGGTGGTGGCGATCGGCGCGGCCATCCAGGGCGGCGTGCTGAAGGGCGACGTGAAGGACGTGCTGCTGCTCGACGTCACGCCGCTCTCGCTCGGCATCGAGACGCTGGGCGGCGTCTTCACCCGGCTGATCGAGCGCAACACGACGATCCCGACCAAGAAGTCGCAGGTGTTCAGCACGGCCGACGACAACCAGACCGCCGTGACCATCAAGGTCTATCAGGGCGAGCGGGAGATGGCGGCCGACAACAAGCTGCTCGGCCAGTTCGACCTGGTGGGCATCCCGCCCGCGCCGCGCGGCGTGCCGCAGATCGAGGTGACCTTCGACATCGACGCGAACGGCATCGTCAGCGTCAGCGCGAAGGACAAGGCCACCGGCAAGGAGCAGAACATCCGCATCCAGGCCAAGTCCGGCCTCTCGGAGGCGGACATCGAGCGCATGGTGCGCGACGCCGAGGCGAACGCCGAGGCCGACCGCGCCCGCCGCGCCGCGGTGGAGGCGCGCAACAGCCTCGATGCGCTGATCCACTCGGCCGAGAAGACGCTGCGCGAGAACGCCGAGAAGGCCCCGCCCGCCGAGAAGGCGGCGGTGGAGGCCGCCATCGCCGAGGCCAAGGGCGTGCTGGACAGCGGCAAGGTGGAGGCGATCAACGCCGCCGCCGAGACGCTCTCCCAGGCCGCGATGAAGCTGGGCGAGGCCCTCTACAAGGCCGAGCAGGCCGCGCCGAAGGCCGAGGAGGCCGGCACCCCCAAGGACAAGGTGGTGGACGCCGAGTTCGAGGAGGTGGACCCCGGCAAGAAGAAGCCGCAGGGCTGAGGTTGCGCGCGCAGCCTTCCCTCGCCGCGCCCGGGTGCCGCAGGCTCCGGGCGCGGGCTCTTCCCGGACGGGGTTAGACCATGGCCAAGCGGGACTACTACGAGGTGCTCGGCGTGGGCCGCGGGGCGTCCGAGGACGACCTCAAGAAGGCCTACCGCAAGCTCGCGATGAAGTATCACCCCGACCGCAACCAGGGCGACAAGGACGCCGAGGCGCGGTTCAAGGAGGTGAACGAGGCCTACGACACGCTGAAGGATCCGGAGAAGCGGGCCGCCTATGACCGCTTCGGCCACGCCGCCTTCGAGCCGGGTGGCCCCGGCCCTGGCGGCTTCGGCAATGGCGGGCCGGGGGGCAGCCCCTTCGGCGGGGCCTTCGAGGATCTGTTCGACGAGATGTTCGGCCGCTTCGGCGGGCGAGCGGGCGGCGGGCGCGCCGCCTCCGGCCGCGGGGCGGATCTGCAGCAGGAGGTCCAGATCACGCTGGAGGAGGCCTTCTCCGGCACGAAGAAGACCATCCGCGTCCCTTCCTCGGTGCAGTGCGAGGCGTGCAGCGGCTCGGGCGCCGAGGGCGGGGCGGCCAGCGTGCAGAGCTGCGGCGCCTGCCGCGGCACCGGCAAGATCCGCGCCCAGCAGGGCTTCTTCCTGATCGAGCGCACCTGCCCCACCTGCGGCGGAAGCGGCAAGATCATCAAGAACCCCTGCAAGATCTGCGCGGGCGCGGGCCGGGTGCAGCGCGACCGCACGCTGAGCGTCACCATCCCCGCGGGGGTGGAGGACGGCACGCGCATCCGCCTCGCCGGCGAGGGCGAGGCCGGGCTGCGCGGCGCGCCGGCGGGCGATCTCTACGTGGACGTGCATATCCGCCCGCACCCGATCTTCCAGCGCGAGGGGCCGAACATCCTGGTGCGCGTGCCGCTGCGCATGACGCAGGCGGCGCTCGGCGGCACGGTGGAGGTGCCGGTGGTGGACGGCAGCCGCGCCGCGGTGAAGATTCCTGCCGGCACCCAGACGGGCGACAACTTCCGCCTGCGCGGCAAGGGTTTCTCGGTGCTGCGCTCCGCCGCGCGGGGGGACATGTACGTGCAGGTGGTGGTGGAGACGCCGCAGAACCTGACGCCGAAGCAGCGCGAGCTGCTGGAGGCCTTCGAGGCCGAGGCCAGGAAATCCGGCAAGTCGAGCCCGGAGAGCGAGGGCTTCTTCGCCAAGGTGAAGGAGTTCTGGGACGGGCTGGGGCGGTAGCGCCGCCCCGGCCCCTGCCCCCGCTCCGCCTCAGCCCGGCCGCCGCGCCAGCTCCGCGATGCGCCGGCCGTAGAGGCGCGCGGTCTCGAGGTCGCCCTGCGCCATCTCCTCCGGCGCGGCATCGGCGGGGGATTGCGCCAGCGCCCCGGTGAAGCCGCCCAGCCAGTTCACGTCGTCGCGCCGCGCGGCCTTGCCGTTGGCCGGCATCATCGCCGTGCCCGCCCAGAGCATCCCGTGCTGCATGGCCAGCGTGACGAGGTATTGCAGCGTGATGGCCTTGTCGCCGTTCATGCTGGCGGAGTTGGTGAAGCCGCCGGCCAGCTTGTTCTTCCACGCCCCGGCCGCCCAGGCCTTGGAGGAGGCGTCGGCAACCTTTTTGAACTGCCAGGAGGGGCCGCCCATGTAGGTGGGCGTGCCGAAGACGATGGCCGGCGCGGCGGCCAGCGCCTCCCAGCCGCCCTCGGGCAGCTCGCCCTCGGCGCTGATGGGTATGAGGCGGGCGGGCGCGAGCTCGGCCGCGCCGGCCTGCACCGCCTCGGGGGGGCGCGCGGTGTGGGAGTCGCCGGAAGGGAACAGGACGGAGATCTCTCTCCTCGCCGACCCCCATATTTGACCATATCGTA
>JBKBSR010000049.1:5549-12976 GCA_046291055.1 Roseococcus sp. | reverse complement strand
GGTGGCGCGGATCCACCGCGCGGCCCTCGACGCGCTGGAGGAGATCGGGCTGGCCAATGCCCCGCCCTCCGGGGTGGAAATCCTGACGGGCGCCGGGGCCGTGCAGGGCGCGGACGGCGTGATCCTCTGCGTGCCCGTGGGCGCCTGCCGGGCGGTGATGGAGCGCATCGCGCCGCATCTCGCGCCCGGCGCGCTGCTCTCCGACGTGGGCTCCACCAAGGGCTCGGTGATCCGCGACGTCGCGCCCCTGCTGCCGCCGGGCGTCGTCTTCGTGCCCGCCCATCCCATGGCGGGCACCGAGCACACCGGCCCCGACGCCGGCTTCGCCACGCTCTTCGAGGGGCGCTACGTGATCCTCACCCCGCTCGAGGGCACGCCGCCCGAGGCCGTGGAGCGCGTGCGCGAGTTCTGGCGCCGCTGCGGCTCCATGGTCGAGAGCATGGACGCCGCGACGCACGACAAGGTGGTGGCCATCGTCTCGCACCTGCCGCATCTCATCGCCTTCACCATCTGCGGCACGGCCGACGATTTGAGCGAGGAGACGCGCGAGAGCGTGCTGAAGTTCGCCGCCTCCGGCTTCCGCGACTTCACCCGCATCGCGGCCAGCGACGTGGCGATGTGGCGCGACGTGTTCCTCAACAACCGCGAGGCGGTGCTCGAGATGCTGGCCCGCTTCACCGAGGACGCGCAGGCCTTCGGCCGCGCCATCCGCTGGGGCCAGCAGGAGTTCATCGAGGACCGCATCCGGCGCGGGCGCAAGATCCGCCGCGGGCTGATCGAGCGCAAGCAGGCCTGATACCGGCGGCGTGACAGGCCGGCCCTGTCAGCCCTCCAGCTCCTCGCGCAGCATCTCGAGGCGCAGCCACTCCTCCTCGGCGGCGGAGAGCGCCGCCTCGCGCTCGGCCAGCGCCGCGCTCTTCGCGGCGAAGCCCTTGGGGTCGCGCGCGTAGAGTTCCGGGTCCGACAGCCAGCGGCGCAGCACGGCGATCTCCTGCGCGAGGCGCTCCATGGTCGCGGGCAGGCTCTGCAGCGCGTGCCGCTCCTTGAAGCCGAGCCTGCGCGCGGGCGCGGCGGCCGGCGCGGGGCGCGGCGCCTCCACCGGCCGGGCGGGCGCGGGCCGCGTCGCCGCCGCCACGCCCGCGCCGCGCTGGGCCAGCATGTCCGTGTAGCCGCCCGCATATTCCTGCCAGCGCCCCTCGCCCTCGCTCATGATCACGCTGGTGCAGACGCGGTCGAGGAAGTCGCGGTCATGGCTCACCACCAGCACCGTGCCGGCGTAGTCGGCCAGCATCTCCTCCAGGAGATCGAGGGTTTCGAGATCGAGGTCGTTGGTGGGTTCGTCCAGCACCAGCAGGTTGGAGGGCGCGGCGAGCGCGCGCGCCAGCATCAGCCGCCCCCGCTCGCCGCCCGAGAGCCGGCCCACCGGGGTGCGCGCCTGCCCGGGCGCGAACAGGAAATCCTGCATGTAGCCGATCACATGGCGCGGCCGGCCGCCCACCCAGACCTGGTCGCCGCGGCCCTCCGTCAGCGTCTCGGCCAGGGTGGCCGCGGGGTCGAGGCTGGCGCGCATCTGGTCGAGGCTTGCCATGGCGAGCTTCGCACCCAGCCGCACGCTGCCGGAATCCGGGGCCAGCGCGCCCGTCAGCAGCTTCAGCAGCGTGGTCTTGCCCGCGCCGTTGGGGCCGACGATCCCCACCCGGTCGCCCTTGAGGATGCGGGTGGAGAAGCCGCGCACCACCGCCCGCCCGCCCCAGGATTTCGTCAGCCCCTCGGCGGCGATGACGAGGCTGCCGCCGCCCTCGGCCTCCGCCGCCTCCAGCCTGGCCTGGCCCTGCGGCTTCACCCGGGCGCGCAGCGCCGCGCGCAGCGCCGCGAGCTCCGCCACGCGGCGCATGTTGCGCTTGCGCCGCGCGCTGACGCCGTGGCGCAGCCAGTGTTCCTCGCGCGCGATCCTCCGGCCGAGCTTGTGCGCCTCGCGCTCCTCCTCGGCCAGCACCTGCTCGCGCCACTCCTCGAAGGCGGCGAAGCCCTGCTCCAGCCGCCGCGTCGCGCCGCGGTCGAGCCAGAGGGTCGCGCGCGAGAGGCGCTCGAGGAAGCGCCGGTCATGGCTGATGATCACCAGCGCGCCGCGGAAGGCCGAGAGCTCCGCCTCCAGCCACTCGATTGCCGGCAGATCGAGGTGGTTGGTGGGCTCGTCCAGCAGCAGGATGTCCGGCTGCGGGGCCAGCGCCGCAGCCAGCGCCGCGCGCCGCGCCTCGCCGCCCGAAAGGCGCGCGGGCGCCTCCTCGCCTGTCAGGCCGAGCTGCTCCAGCAGCCAGCGCGCGCGGTGCGGGTCGTCCGCGGGGCCGAGGCCGGCCTGCACCGCCTCCCACACCCGCGCATGAGCCGAGAAGTCGGGCTCCTGCGGCAGGCTGCGCAGCGTCGCGCCGGGCTGGATAAAGCGCGTGCCGCCCTCGGGCTCCAGCTCGCCCGCGGCGATGCGCAGCAGGGTGGACTTGCCGCTGCCGTTGCGCCCCACCAGCGCGAGCCGCTCGCCGGGCGAGACCTGCAGCGCCGCCCCCGCGAGCAGCGGCGCCTTGCCGAGGGTGAAGCGGATGTCCTCCAGGATCAGCAGGGGCGGCGCGGGCATGGCGCGCGCATGGGCCGCGCCGCAAGCCGGGTCAAGGCTGGACAGCGCCGCCCCGCCCGCCTTCGATGCGCGCGATCAGGAGGGACGATCCATGTTCGACTTCACCGGCAAGCGCGTCGTGGTCTGCGGCGGCTCCAGGGGCATCGGGCGCAGCGCCGCGCTCGGCTTCGCGCGGGCGGGCGCTGCCGTCTCCATCTGCGCGCGCGGCGCCGAGGCGCTGGCCGCCACCCGCGCCGAGCTCGGCCCCCGGGGCCATGCCGGGCCCTGCGACCTCGGCGACGCGGCGCAGATCGCGCGCTACATCGCCGAGGCCGAAGCGGCGCTGGGCGGCATCGACGTGCTGGTCAACAACGCCTCCGGCTTCGGGATGGCCGACACGGAGGAGGGCTGGGCCGCCAGCCTGAACGTGGACGTTCTCGCCACCACGCGCGCGAGCCGCGCGGCGCTGCCCGCGCTGAAGGCGGCGCGCGGCTGCATCGTGAACGTCAGCTCCATATCGGGCTACCGCGCCTCGGTGCGCGGGCCGGCCTATGCGGCGGTGAAGGCGCTGCTGATCAACTACACGCAGAGCCAGGCCGCCACCCTCGCGCCCGACGGCGTGCGCGTGAACGGCGTGGCGCCCGGCTCCATCGAGTTCCCGGGCGGCGTGTGGGAGCAGCGCCGCGACAGCCACCCCGAGCTGTATCGCCGCACCCTCGCCTCCATCCCCTTCGGCCGCTTCGGCACGCCGGAGGAGGTGGCGAACGTCATCCTCTTCCTCGCCTCGCCGCTCGCGGGCTGGATCACCGGCCATACGGTGGTGGTGGATGGCGGGCAGATGCTGAGCTGACGCGGCCGGCTCAGCGCGGCGGCGGCGCGGCGGGCGGCGTGTCGGGGAAGAGGCGCCGCGCCGCCTCGGCGATGCGGCCCAGATAGGCCTCGTGCCGGGCGGGGGTGCGCGAGTGGTAGTCGCCCACCGCCGCCACCACGTCGCCGCGCCGGCGGTCCAGCTTGTGGCGGAAGATCGCGCCCGCGGCGGCGATGTTGTAGCAGGCGTCGTGGATCAGCCGGTGGCGCACCACCGCCTCGCTCTCGCCCGTATAGGCCGCGAGCGCGGGGATCCAGCGCGTGTTCACCTGCATCACGCCGAGATCCTCCGAGCCGTCGCGGTTGCGGCTGACGCTGCCCACCTGCCCGCCCTCGACACGCTGGATGGCCGGCAGCACCCGCGGCGGGATGCCGTAGAGGTTCGCCACCAGCGTCATGCAGGCGAGGTAGGGGATGCTCATCGGCGCGCGGCGGCCCTGCGAGTGCGGCAGGGCGAGGATAGCGCCCCGCGCCCCCCGGGCAAGCTTCGCCTCATACCAGCGGCCGCTGTTCTTGACGTGTGAGAAGGCGGCGCGGCCGCTGGTATGTCCTGGTTTCGGCGCGCAGCCGCCACGCCGGGCCCCAACGCGGCGTGCCGCGCTGGGTGGCGCCAACCCTGCGCGCGATACGGGCGGCATCCGATGCCGCCCGTATCAGCGGCAGCCCGCGCGCTGGCGCGCCTCCTGCGCGCGCTGGGCCTGCGGCCCCTGGAGGGTGGGGAACTGGCTGCGCAGGTCGTTCAGCGTGTCGCAGGCCTCGCGGCGATTGCCCAGCGCGGTGAGCGCGTTGGCGAGGCCCACCAGCGCCTCCGGCGCGCGGGGCCCCGTGCGGGCGCGCACGAAGGCCTCGTTGTAGGCGAGCGCGGCGTTGCCATGATCGCGCCGGCCGGTCAGCGCATCGCCGAGCAGGATATGCGCCGCCACCTGCTGCGCCGCGTTGCGGCTGGCGATCACCTCGCGCGCCGCGGCCTCGGCGGCGGCGAAGTCGCGCCGGGCCAGGGCGGCCTGCCCCTCCTGCAGCGCGCGCTCGGGCGGGCGGGGGGCGGCAGGCGCGGCGGCGGCCGGGGGGACGGCCGGCGCCGGCCGGGCCGGCGCGGGCGCGGCGCCCTGCCCGGTGCGGAACTCGAGATCGCCCTGCAGCTTCTCGATGTCCTCGCGCAGGCGCCGGTTCTGGTTCTCCAGCACCTCGGCGCGGCCGCGCAGGCGGCGCACCTCCTCCTCCAGCGTGCCCACGCGCTCGAGGAGCTGGCCCACCACCTCGCCGCCCGCCGCGGGCGCCCGGCCGCTGACCGGCGGCGGCAGCGCGCCCCCGCCGGAACGGCGAAGCTGCTCCATCTCCTGGCGGAGCTGGAGGATCTGGTTTTGCAGCGCGATGGCCTCGCGCGAGTCCATCTGCGCCCGGGCCGGCCCGGCCAGGGCGAGGGCCAGGACCAGCGCGGCGGCGAGCGGCTGTCGCATCACTCCCTCCCTCCCCCGGCGGCGCGGGCGCGCCTTACCGGACGACGGTGACGGCGCGGCGGTTGCGGGCCCAGGCCTCCTCGGTGGAGCCCAGCGCGTCCGGCCGGTCCTTGCCGTAGCTGATGGTCTGGATGCGCGCGCCGGCCACGCCGTTGGCCACCAGCACGTCGCGCGCCGCATTGGCGCGGCGCTGGCCGAGGGCGAGGTTGTATTCGCGCGTGCCGCGCTCGTCGGCGTGGCCCTCCACCATCACCTGCACGGCGGGGTGCTGCTGCATCCAGCGCGCCTGGCGCTCCAGCACCGGGCGCTGGTCGGCGCGGATGGTGCTGCGGTCGGTGTCGAAGAACACGCGGTCGCCCACATTGGCGACCAGATCCTCCTGGCTGCCGGGGCGGATCGCGCCGGCGCCGCCCGCGCCGCCGGTGGCCGCCGTCTCCTCGGTGCTGGAGCAGGCGGCGAGCAGGCTGGCGGCGGCGAGCGCGGCGAGCAGGGTCTTGGTGGCGGCCATTGTCATCTCCTTGAACTCCGGCCCCGGGGCGCAGGGCGCCCGGGCAGGGGGCGAGCCGCCCTTCGCAGGCGCAGCATCGCCGGGTCGAGCCCCTGGCCTAGCGGCAGGGCATGGCGCAATCAAGGCGCAAGCGCCCCGCCGCGCGCGGCCGAGCCCTGCCGCGGGCGCAGGGCCGCGGGCGCAGGGATCAGCCCAACAGGCCTGACCAAGCGGGCTCGGTCGCGTCGGTCGGGGTGGGCACGGGGCGCTCGTTGAAGCCCGCGATGTCGATGGAGGAGAGGCGCGCCGAATAGCCCGCCCCGCGCCCGTCGCGCGCCGGCGTCTCGCGCTGGAAGGCCAGCACGCGGCCGTTGGGCGCGAAGGTGGGGCTCTCCATCGCCCAGCCCTCGGAGAGGATGCGCTCGCCCGAGCCGTCGGGGCGCATCACCCCGATGGCGAACTGGCCGCGGCCGATGCGGGTGAAGGCGATGAGATCGCCCCGCGGCGACCAGACCGGCGTGGCGTAGCGCCCGTTGCCGAAACTGATACGCCGCACATTCCCGCCCTGCGCGTCCATCACGTAGAGCTGCTGGTCGCCGCCGCGGTCGGAGTTGAAGACGATCTGCTGCCCGTCGGGCGAGAAGCAGGGCGAGACGTCGAGCCCCGCGGCGGAGGTGAGCTGCCGCTCGCGCCGCGAGGCGAGATCCACCACGAAGATGTTCGCATCCCCCCCGCGCACGGCCGAGAGCACCACGCTGCGCCCGTCGGGCGAGAAGCGGGGCGAGAGCGTCATGCCGCCGAAATTGCCCAGCACCTCCTGTCGGCCGGTCTGGAGGTTGAACAGATACACGCGCGGCTGGTTGTTCAGGTAGGACATGAAGGCGATCTGCTGCGCGTTCGGGTGGAAGCGCGGCGTGAGCGCCTGGAACTGCCCGTCGGTGAGGAAGCGGTTGTTCTCGCCGTCCTGGTCCATGATGGCGAGGCGGCGGGTGCGCCGGTCGCGCGGGCCGCTCTCGGCGATATAGGCGATGCGGGTGTTGAAGTAGCCCTCCTCGCCCAGCATCCGCTTGTAGATGTCGTCGGAGATGATGTGCGCGATCTGCCGCCAGTTGGCGGCGGTGGTGTTGTACACCGTGCCCAGCGCCTGCTGCTCTGGGATCACGTCCCAGAGGCGGAACTCCACGCGCAGCCGGTCCGCGCTCGCGTCCACCCGGCCGGTGACCAGGGCGGCGGCGCCGATCACCCGCCAGTCCTGGAAGCGCGGGGTCTGCGCCGCCTGCTCGGCCGACTGGATGAAGGCCGCGCGCTCCACCGGCCGGAACAGGCCGGAGCCGCGCAGGTTCTGGGTGATGACCGCGGCGATCTGCTGGCCGAGCCGCGCGCCCTCGCCCCCGATCCCGGCCATGGCGGGGATGGCGATGGGGATGGGGTCGGTGCGGGCGCGGGTGATGTCCACCACCGTCCCGCCCGATGCGCCTTGCGCGGCGGCGGGCAGGGGCGCGGTCCAGATGCCGGGGGCGATCAGCGTCGCCGCGCCGCCCGCGAGCAGGGAGCGGCGATGCAGGAAAGGGGTGTTCACGGGGCTGTCTCTCCCACCGCGATTCGTCTGGGGCGCACCTTGGCCCCTCGCGCCCCGGGGTCAAGGGCGCTGTGCGTGACGGCGCTCAGCGCAGCCCGATGTCGCGCGGGTTGAAGCGGTAGGTGGCGGCGTTGAGCGCGGCCACGCCGCCGCGCGGGATGGGCAGCGGGTTGCAGCGCGCGTCGAGCAAAGCGCGGCGCGCCGCCTCGAACACCATGCGCGCGCGCGGATCGGCGGGCGGGGCGCCCACGGGCATGACGCGCCGCACCACCCCCTGGGCATCGGCCTCGATGCGGAACTCCACCACGATGTCGCGCAGGTTGGGCGCGCCGGCGTCCACCGCCCAGCACTCGCCGATGCGCTCGGCGATGCCCGCGCGCTCGGCGGCGGTGAGCTGACCCGCGCCGGCCGGCGCGCCGCCGCCCTGGG
>JBKBSR010000049.1:0-5539 GCA_046291055.1 Roseococcus sp. | reverse complement strand
CCCTTTCCCTCCCCCCTTCACCCCCCCCCCCCCCCCCTCCCCCCCCCCCGCCGCCCTGGGCCGGGGCGGCCGGGGCGGGGTTGGGCCGCGCGGTGGGCGGCTGCTGTTGCTGCTGCTGCTGGCGCAGCCGCTCGAGCGTGTTGAGCACGCTCTGGCTGCGTTCCTCGGGCCGCTGCACGGGCGGCGTCTGCCCCGTGCCGGGCGTGGGCGCGGGGGTGGGGGGCGGCGGCGTTGGCGGCGGCGGCAGCGGCAGGGGCGGCTGCGGGCGCGGCGGGGCCGGGCTGGGCGGGGCCGGGCTGGGCGGCCGCGGCGCCTCGGCCTGCTGGCGCGGCAGGGGGCTTGGCGCGGGCGCGGTCGGGGGCGGCGGGGGGGCGGGCTCGGGCCGCGCCAAGGGCGGCGTCGGGCTCGGCACGGGTGCGAGCGAGGGGGGCGGCGACGGCGGAGGCGGAGGCGGCTGCACCTGCGCCTGGGTGCGCGGCAGTTCGGGCTGCGGGGGCTCGGGGCGCGGCGGCTGGGGCACGGGCTCGGGCGCGGGGCGGGGCGCGAGCTGCTCGCCCTGCGCCATCTCGGCCGGGCCGACCAGCTCCACCGCGATGCCGAGCTCCGGCGGCTCCTCCAGCCGGCGGCGGTCGAACTCCAGCAGCAGCGCGAGGACCAGCGCGACATGCAGGCCGAGCGAGACGCCGAGCCAGAGGCGGAATCGCCGCTCCTCCATGCCGCCCGGGGGCATCCTCAGCGCGCGGGCTGGCCCCGCGCCGACGCCGGGGCGGGCGCGGGCGCAGCCGGGCGCGCGGCGGGGGCGGGCTGCTGCTCGGCCAGCAGCGCCACGCGGCTGAAGCCGCCCTGGCTGATGACGCCCATCACTTCCATCACGCGGCCGTAGGAGATGCCGCGGTCCCCGCGCACGAAGATCCGCCGCTCGGGCGCGCCCTGCGGCTGGTTCTGCGCGATGGCGCGGAGCTGCTCGACCAGGCCCTCGAGCTGCACCTCGGTGTTCTGCAGGAAGATGCGCCCCTGCGCGTCCACGCTGACGGTCAGCGGCTCCTGCTCCTGGTTCAGCGGCTGGGCGGCGGTGCGCGGCAGGTCCACGGGAACGCCCGAGGTCATCATCGGCGCCGCCACCATGAAGATGATCAGCAGCACCAGCATCACGTCCACGAAGGGGGTGACGTTGATCTCCGACATCGGGCGGTAGCGTCCGCCCGCGCCGCGCTTCATCAGCGGGCCGGCCATGGCCTCACTCCGCCGCCGGCAGGGGCTGGGCGGCGCGCGCCTGGGCCGCGCTCTCGGTCTGGCGCTGGAGGATGGCGCCGAACTCGGCCGCGAAGCCCTCCAGCCGCCCGGCGAACTTGGCGAACTGGCTGGCCAGCATGTTGTAGAGCAGCACCGCCGGGATGGCGGCGACCAGGCCGATGGCGGTGGCGAGCAGCGCCTCCGCGATGCCCGGCGCGACGACCGCGAGGTTGGTGTTCTGCATCCCCGCGATGGCGGTGAAGCTGTTCATGATGCCCCAGACCGTGCCGAACAGCCCCACGAAGGGCGCGGCCGAGCCGGTGGAGGCGAGGAAGGTCATGCGCTTCTCCATCCGCTCCATCTCGCGCTGGATGGTGACGGACATGGCGCGCTCCACCCGCTCCTTCGTGCCGGCGATGAGGAAGCTGCCCGGCCCGGCCTGGGTGCTGAGCTGCCATTCGCGCATGCCGGCGGAGAAGACGGCGGCGAGCGGATGCGTCGGCGCCTCGCCATGGCGGCGGTAGAGCTCCTCGAGGCTGCCGCCCTTCCAGAACTCGTCCTCGAAGGCGTCGGCCTCGCGCCGCGCGCGGCGAAGCTGGCCGAACTTGTCGAAGGCGACGGCCCAGACCACCACCGAGGCGAGGAACAGCCCGATCATGACGGCCTTCACCACCCAGTCGGCCATCAGGAACAGGCTGAGCAGCGACATGTCGTGCGCGGCGCCGAGGGGGGTGGCGGTGACGGGATTCACGGCGCGGGGCCTCCTTCCGCAAGAGGGGCAGCAACTGGGGCGGCGATCCGGGCGCGCAGCGCGCCGAGCCAGGGTTCGGGCAGCCGGCGCGGCAGCAGCGTGGCCTGGTCCACGCAGACCAGGGTCACCTCCACCACGGCCAGCCTTTCCTCCCCGCGCCGCAGCTCCTGCTCGAGCAGAAGCGTGGCGGCGACGCGGCGGATGCGGGTCCGGACCGTGACCTCGTCATCGAGCCGCGCGGGGCGCTCATACTCCACCGCGGCGCGTTTCACCACCAGGAAGCAGCCATGCCCGGCCTGCATGTCGGCGTGCGGCAGGCCCATGGCGCGCAGCGCCTCGGTGCGCGCGCGCTCGGCGAAGCGCAGGTAGTTGGCGTGATAGACGATGCCGCCCGCGTCCGTGTCCTCGAAATAGACGCGAATGCGGTGGTCGTGGAAGGGCGCGTCACTCATCCAGCAGATCCGGCTGGATGGCGAAGCCGGCCGGCGGCGTCAGGCCCAGATGCCGCCAGCCCGGCTCGCCCAGCACGCGCCCGCGCGGGGTGCGCAGCACGAAGCCCTCCTGGATCAGGAAGGGCTCGATCACGTCCTCCAGCGTGTCGCGGCTTTCGGCCAGCGCGGCGGCCAGCGTCTCCACGCCCACCGGCCCGCCGCCATGGTGCTCGGCGATGCGGCGGAGGTAGCGGCGGTCCATCGCGTCGAGGCCGCGCGCATCCACCTCCAGCCGCGCCAGCGCGGCGTCGGTCAGCGCGCGGTCGGCCGCGCGGCCCTCCACGGCCGCGAAGTCGCGCACGCGCCGCAGCAGCCGCCCGGCGATGCGCGGCGTGCCGCGCGAGCGGTGGGCGATCTCGCGCGCGCCCTCCTCGCTGAGCGCGAAGCCGAGCTTCTCCGCCCCGCGCCGGACGATGAGGAACAGCTCCTCCGGCGCGTAGAGGTTGAGGCGCAGCGGGATGCCGAAGCGGTCGCGCAGCGGGGTGGAGAGCAGGCCGGAGCGCGTCGTTGCCCCAACCAGGGTGAAGGGCGGCAGGTCGATGCGCACGGTGCGCGCCGCCGGCCCCTCGCCGATGATGAGGTCGAGCTGGAAATCCTCCATCGCGGGGTAGAGGGTCTCCTCGATGGCCGGCTGCAACCGGTGGATCTCGTCCACGAACAGCACGTCGCGCGGCTGGAGGTTGGTCAGGATCGCGGCCAGATCCCCCGCGCGCTGCAGCACGGGGCCGGAGGTGGCGCGGAAGCCCACGCCGAGCTCCCGCGCCACGATCTGCGCGAGCGTGGTCTTGCCCAGGCCGGGGGGGCCGTGCAGCAGCACATGGTCCAGCGCCTCGCCGCGCTGGGCGGCAGCGCGGATGAAGACCGAGAGGTTCTCGCGCAGGCGCGCCTGGCCGGTGAACTCCGCGAGGCGCTGGGGGCGCAGCGCGGCCTCGCCCGCATCCTCCTCCTGGCGCGCGCCGCTGGTCAGGCGATCGGTCATCGCGCGCTCTCCCTGAGCGCGAGTGTGATCAGCGCATTCAGCTCCGCCCCCTCGCCCAACGCGTGCCGCGCGCGCGACACGGCGCGCTCCGCCTCGGGCCGCTTGAGGCCGAGATTGGTGAGCGCGCTGATCGCGTCCGCCTCGGCGCCGCCGGGGGCCGCGGACGCGGGCGGCGCGCCGCCGCCATCCTCCTCCGGCAGCACGCGGCCCACCGCCCATTTCTGCATGGCCGGCTCGTCCACGATGCGGTTGGCGGTGGCCGCGCCCAGCCCCTTCACCTCGGCGAGCCGCTTGCGCTCCTTGCCGGCGATGGCGCGCGCGAGCTGCTCGGGCGAAAGGCCCGAGAGCACCAGCAGCGCCTTCTGCGGCCCCACCGTCTTGACCTCGATGAGCGCGCGGAAGGCCTCGCGCTCGGCGGCGTCGAGGAAGCCGTAGAGGGTGATGGCCTCCTGGCTCACCCGCGTCTCGATCAGCAGGCGCTGCGGCCCCTCGCGCGCGCTGAGCCGCTCCAGCGTGCGGCGCGAGCAGGCGACGAGATAGCCCACCCCGTTCACGTCCAGCACGCAGGCGCCCTCGCCGGTGGATTCCACCACGCCGCGCAGCGAGCCGATCATGCGCGCAGCAGCCGCGCCAGCGCGGCGCCGGTGCCGCGGTGATGCGCGTGGCAGATGGCGATGGCCAGCGCATCGGCGGCATCGGCGCGGCGCAGCTCCGCCCCGGGCAGCAGGCGCCTCACCATCTCCTGCACCTGCACCTTGTCCGCATGGCCGGTGCCCACCACGGCGCGCTTCACCTCCATCGCCTGGTATTCCGCGACGGGCAGCCCCGCCAGGGCGGGCGCGAGCAGCACCACGCCGCGCGCCTGGCCGAGCTTCAGCGCCGCGGCCGGGTTCTTGTTCACATAGGTGTGCTCCACCGCCGCCTCGTCCGGCGTCCATTCGCCGATGAGCCGCGACAGCGCCCTGTGCAGCGCGACGAGCCGCGCGGAGAGCGCCTCCGCCGGCGCGGTGCTGACGGCGCCGGCGGCGAGAAAGCGCAGGTGCGAGCCGGCGCTCTCGATCATGCCCCAGCCCGTGTGCGTCAGGCCGGGATCGAGGCCCAGGATTCGGACGGGCCCGCTCAAGCCGCGGAGAGCTTCGCCATCACGGCGTCGCTCACCTCGAAATTGGCATAGACGTTCTGCACGTCGTCATGCTCCTCCAGCAGCTCGATGAGCTTGAGGACCGCCGCCGCCCCCTCCTCGTCCAGCGCGACGGTGAGGTTGGGCCGCCATTCCAGCTTCGCGCCCGCGGCCTCGCCGAAGCGGGCCTCCAGCGCGTCGCGCACCGCGTTCAGCTCCTCGGGCGCGGTGAGGATCTCGTGGCCGTCCTCGCCGCTCTCCACGTCCTGCGCGCCGGCCTCGATGGCGGCCTCGAGCATCGCGTCCGCGCTCGCCGCCGCGGCCGGGTAGCGCACCACGCCCAGCCGGTCGAACTGGAAGGCCACCGTCTCGCCCAGCGCGCCGCCATGCTTGGCGAAGAGGGAGCGCAGGTCGCCCGCGGTGCGGTTGCGGTTGTCGGTCAGCGCCTCGACGATCAGGGCCACGCCGCCGGGGCCGCGGCCCTCGTAGCGCACCTCGACATAGTCCTCGCCGCCGCCGCCGCCCGTGGCCTTCTTGATGGCGCGCTCCACCGCGTCCTTCGTCATGTTGGCCTGGCGGGCGGCGGAGAGCGCCGCGCGCAGGCGGGGGTTGAAGGCCGGGTCGGGCTGGCCCTGCTTCGCGGCCACCGTGATCTCGCGCGCCAGCTTGGCGAAGATGCGGGCGCGCTTCGCGTCCTGCGCGCCCTTGCGGTGCATGATGTTCTTGAACTGGGAATGGCCGGCCATGGCATGGTTCTGCGAGCGGTTCGGGCCCGGGATATAGCGGCCGGGGCCGGATTCCGCCAATCGCGCGCCGGCGCGTCCGGCGCCGCGCCTCGTCTCATGGCGATCCCCCTTCCGATGGCGCGCGCAGCCGCCGCGCGAGGTGCGGATGCGGGCGGGCCGGCGTCTTCCCGTCCGGCCGGCTGGTCGCCGCCCCGCAGGCGGGGGAGGCGGCGGCGGGGC